>CAZIQE010000150.1:0-20539 GCA_964541385.1 uncultured Eubacteriales bacterium
GATGCCCACTTCCACAAGGCCTTCGGTGAGATGCCCGAAATCCCGGGGCTCGGGCAGCTGCATAAAATCGAGAACGGTTGTTCCCGCAGAGATCACTGCGGCGATCATCAGAATGATGAGCATCGGATCCTTCAGCTGCGCAATAAACCGCTGAAATACGGTGGGCTTTTCGCCTTCCTTCAGCTTATTGGGACCGTATTTTTCCAGCCGGGCTTTCGCTTCCTCGGCGGAAAGACCCTCTGCACTTGTGCCGAGATCCTTCAGAACCTCTTCCATAGGCTGTGTGTAGATTTTTTTCATTTCAGGTTCTCCTATGCTTAAGATGTTATTATTATTATACCTGATTGAGAATTTATTGCAAGGGATTCCATAAAAAATGTGCGAATGAAAAAACTCATTCGCACATTGATTTTTCGATCAAAGCCAATGCCTCGGCGGCCTGGGCTTCGGTGGCGGCGGGAACCCCCTCCAGGGGATAGGGTCTGCCGGCGGCCTCGTATTTGGGCTTTCCCATCGTATGATAGGGTAAAACTTCAATTTTCTCCAAATTTTTGAAGGGCTTCAAAAATTGCCCCAGGGCACGCAGATCCTCTTTCGAATCGGTCAGCCCCGGCACCAGAACGTAGCGGATCCGCAGGGGGATGCCCTTTTCATCAAGATAACGGGCAAAGGTGAGGGAGCGTTCATTGGAGTGACCGGTGAGCCGCTGATGGGCTTCGGCGTTCATTTCTTTAATATCCAAGAGTACCAGATCGGTGGCAGCCAAAAGCGCATCGAATTTTTCGGGTTTTTGGGGATCGAAGCAGATGCCGGAGGTATCCAGGCAGGTGTGAACCCCTGCCTTTTTGGCTTTTTCAAATAGCTCTGTCAGAAATTCCGGCTGGAGCATCGGCTCCCCGCCGGTGGCGGTGAGACCGCCGCTTTTATAAAAGGGGCGGTTGCGGAGCATCCGCTCCAGAATCGCATCGGCGGTCATCAATTGCCCGCCGTGCGGCGTTTGGGTATCCGGATTATGGCAATAAAGGCATCGCATCGGGCAGCCCTGAAAGAACACCACGAACCGGATGCCCGGCCCGTCCACGGAGCCGAACGATTCCAGAGAATGAATTTTTCCTTCCATCGGTCAGATGGCGGAATGGAAGGTGCGGCTGATCACTTCATCCTGCTGTTCTTTCGTGAGCTTGATGAAGTTCACGGCATAGCCGGAAACCCGAATGGTGAGTTGAGGATAAAGCTCCGGATGCTTTTGCGCATCCAGCAGAAGCTCCCGATCAAACACGTTCACGTTCAGATGGAACCCGCCCTTTTCAGCGTAGCCGTCCAGGAGAGAGACCAGATTTTGCTCCCGCTCCTCATCGGTTTTCCCCAAAGCGGCGGGCACCACCGTGAAGGTATTGGAGATGCCGTCCTGGGAATCGGTGAAGGGGAGCTTGGCAACCGATGCCAGAGAGGCAACTGCGCCGTGGGTATCTCTGCCGTGCATAGGATTGGCGCCGGGCGCAAAGGCTTCGCCCGCCTTCCTGCCGTCGGGGGTGGAGCCGGTATTTTTTCCGTAGGTCACGTTGGAGGTGATGGTCAAGATCGAGGTGGTGGGGATGCCGTTGCGGTAGGTGTGGTTCTGCCGCAGTTCATCCTTGAAGAAGTGCAGAACCTCCTTGGCGATATCGTCCACCCGGTCGTCGTCGTTGCCGAATTTGGGGAAATCCCCCTCCACGATATAGTCGGTCACGATTCCCTGCTCGTTGCGCACCACCTTCACCTTGGCGTATTTAATGGCGGAAAGGGAATCGGCTACCACCGAAAACCCGGCGATGCCCGTTGCAAACCAGCGGGTCACGTTTTTATCGTGGAGCGCCATTTGCAGCCGCTCGTAGCTGTATTTATCGTGCATATAATGGATGATGTTCAAGGCGTTCACGTAAACCCGTGCCAGCCATTTCATCATCGCCTTATATTTATTCATCACGTCGTCGTAGTCCAGATAATCCCCCTCCACCGGGCGGTATTCGGGGGCGATCTGCTGACCGGTGAGCTCGTCCACGCCGCCGTTGATGGCGTAGAGCAGGCATTTGGCAAGGTTGGCTCGGGCGCCGAAGAATTGCATCTCCTTGCCGATCCGCATCGAGGACACACAGCAGGCGATGCCGTAGTCGTCCCCATGCATCGGCCGCATCAGATCGTCGTTTTCATATTGCAGCGCATGATGCTTGATGGAGATTTGGGCGCAGTATTTTTTGAAGGGCTCCGGCAGCTTGGCGGACCAGAGGATCGTTAAATTCGGCTCCGGTGCTGCGCCGATGTTATTGAGGGTGTTCAGATAGCGGAAGCTCATTTTGGTAACCAGGGGTCTGCCGTCCGTTCCCATTCCGCCGATGGATTCGGTGACCCAGGTGGGGTCGCCGGCAAAAATAGCGTTATAGGCGGGGGTTCTGGCGAAGCAGACCATCCGCAGCTTCATCACAAAATGATCGATGATCTCCTGCACTTCTTTTTCGGTAATCGTGCCCTCCGCCAGATCCCGGGCGGCATAAATATCCAGAAAAGTGCTGGTGCGCCCCAGGCTCATAGCGGCGCCGTTTTGCTCCTTGACTGCCGCCAGATAAGCAAAATAAACGGCCTGCGTGGCCTCTTTGAAATTGGTTGCGGGCTTGGAAATATCGCAGCCGTAAGAGGCGGCCATTTTCTTGAGCATCTCCAAAGCCCGGATCTGCTCGGAAAGCTCCTCCCGCTCCCGGATCACGTCGGAATACATAATCACCCGGGTGGTATCCTTTTGATATTGCTTATCCTCGATCAGCCGATCCACTCCGTAAAGGGCAACCCGGCGGTAATCGCCGATGATCCGCCCCCGCCCGTAGGCATCGGGCAGACCGGTGATGATATGGCTGGAGCGGCAGCGGCGCATTTCCGGCGTATAGGCATCAAAAACGCCGGCGTTATGGGTCTTGCGGTGCTCGGTGAAAAATTCCACCACCTCGGGATCAACGGCATAGCCGTTTTCCTCGCACGCCTTCACCGCCATCCGGATGCCGCCGTTGGGCTGCAACGCCCGCTTCAGGGGTTTATCCGTCTGCAGACCGATGATCTTTTCCTTCTCCCGATCAATAAAGCCGGGAGCGTGGGAGGTGATGGTGGAAACCAGCTTGGTATCCATATCCAGAACGCCGCCGTTGGCGATCTCCTGCTTTTTGAGCTCGCTCACCCGCTCCCAAAGGTCAACGGTATCCTGCGTGGGACCCTCCAGAAATTCCGGACCGCCGTAATAGGGCGTATAGTTTTTATGAATAAAGCTCCGAACGTCGATTTCTTCCGTCCATCTGCCTTGCGAAAAGCTTCTCCAGGCGTCTTTCATTTTTGTCCTCCTCATCTATCGAACAATAAAACCCGGCAATGAAGGCTTTTAAAAAGCTTCATTGAGGGGTTTTGGGGTTGATTCCAATAAAACACAACATTTTGTGATTGCGTCGACAACATTCTACCATCTTTTGTGTATGCAGTCAAGAGGAATTCAATGAAAAATTGACCAAAAAAAGGAATTTTTTTTGGCTTTCAGTTGATCAAAATGCAATTCGTTATAAAATCCTTGAATTTCCATCCGGGTTTTAGTATAATATTTTTAATTGAAATAAGGAAGAATTCTTTGGGTCGGGTCGGGGGTTTTGCCGATTCCGGTCTTAATGGCTTTACGTTTTTTCAAATAAGGAGTTTGGATGATGAATCAGGAATTATTTCGATATATCGCCGCTTCGCCCACGCCCTTCCACGCCGTGGAGCAAACGGCAAAACGATTGGAAGCAGCCGGCTTTTCCTATCTGCCGGAGGGGGAGGAATGGAGCCTTCAGCCGGGCAGGGGATATTATACCGCCCGCAACGGCTCTTCTCTGATCGCTTTTCGGCTGCCCGAAGAAAAGCCGAAGGGCTTTATGATCACCGCCTCCCATAGCGACAGCCCCTGCTTTAAGGTGAAGGAAAATGCCGTTTTGGGTGAAAAGGGGTGCCTTCGCCTTTCCACCGAAAAATACGGCGCATTGCTGGCGGCGCCCTGGATGGATCGCCCGTTGGGGATCGCCGGGCGGGTCGCCTTGCGCACGGAAAAGGGCTTGCAGGTCAGAAATATCGATCTGGGCGTTTGCGCTCTGATCCCGTCGGTAGCGATCCATATGAACCGCTCCGCCAACGAAAACGCCTCCTATAATCCGGCGGTGGATCTGATCCCGCTTTATGGCGAGGGAATCGCACCCGGGGAATTTCGCCGGAGGGTAGCGGAGGCGGCAGGAGCGGAGGAAGCGGAGCTGATCTCCTTTGATCTTTACGTTTATAACCCTCAGGAGGGGCGGGAATGGAACGGGCTCATTGCCGCACCCCGGCTGGATGATCTGCAATGCGCCTTTGCCGCTTTAAAAGCCTTCTTAAATGCCGAGCCCGGCGAGGCGGTTCAGGTCTACGGCTTATTTGATAACGAAGAGGTGGGGAGTGAAACCAAGCAGGGCGCCGCCTCCACCCTCCTGAACGATACTCTTTTGCGGCTCTGCAAGGGTCTTCGGATCGATGAAGAGGAATACCGTCGGCTCCTGAGCCATAGTATGATGCTCTCCTGCGATAATGCCCACGCCCTGCATCCCAACCATCCGGAATATGCCGATCCAAACCATACGGCGGCATTGAACGGGGGAATCGTGATCAAATGGAATGCCAATCAGAAATATACCACCGATGCGGTTTCCGCCGGGCTTTTCCGGCTGATCTGCGAGGAGGCGGGGGCGGCATATCAATTTTATGCCAACCGTGCCGATCTTCCCGGCGGCTCCACGCTGGGGAGCATTGCATCAACACGGGTGGCAATGAATTGCATTGATATCGGACTGGCGCAATTGGCGATGCATTCCTGCTATGAAACGGCGGGTGCCGCCGATACCGCAACGATGGTGAAGGCGTTAACCTGCTTTTATGCCAAAACGCCGGAAACAGACGGCTGCGGCGGCTATCAATGGAGGTGAAAGAATGCTTTCCTTTGAAAGTGATTATATAGAAGGGGCGCATCCCCGCATTTTGGAGCGGCTGGCGGAAACGAATTTCGAAAAAACCGGCGGCTACGGCAACGATCCCTATTGCCAAAGTGCCCGGGAAAAGATCCGGGCGGCGTGCAAATGCCCCGGGGCGGACGTGGAATTTTTAGTGGGCGGCACCCAGACCAACGCCGTTGTGATCGATACGATGCTCCACGCCGCGCAGGGTGTGATCGCAGCAGTCACCGGGCATATTTCAGCCCACGAAGCGGGAGCCATTGAATATACCGGTCATAAGGTGATCACCCTGCCTCAGCATCAGGGAAAATTGGATGCCGGGGAGGTGGAAGCCTATCTGAAAGCGTTTTACGCCGACCCCACCTATCCGCATATGGTGCAGCCGGGGATGGTTTATATCTCCCATCCCACCGAATACGGCACCCTCTATTCGGCAGAGGAGCTGAGGGCGCTTAAGGTGGTCTGCCGGGCATATAAAATGTCTCTTTATATGGATGGCGCCCGGTTGGGGTATGGGCTGATGAGCCGGCATACCGACGTGGATCTGCCCTTGATCGCAGAGCTTTGCGATGCGTTTTATATCGGCGGCACCAAGGTGGGCGCACTTTGCGGCGAGGCGGTGGTCTTTCCGAAGGGCGCACCGAGGTTTTTCTTCACAAGCGTTAAGCAGCACGGCGCCCTTTTGGCAAAACGCCGGCTGCTGGGGATCCAGTTTGATACCCTGTTTACCGACGGTCTTTATTTCGAGCTGGGTCGCCACGCCATTGATATGGCGGAAACGTTAAAGGAGATTTTCATCAAAAAAGGGTATCGGTTCTATATGGAATCGCCCACCAATCAGCAGTTCCCCATCCTGCCCAAAACCCGAATCCGGGAGCTGGAAAAAGAAGTAACGTTCAGCTTTTGGGAGCCCTATGATGAAACTCATGACGTGGTGCGCTTTGCCACCGGCTGGGCGACCCGGGCGGAGGATATTCAAGCGTTAAAACAATTGATTTGAGGAGAAAGCAATGATTAAGGTTTTAAACATTATGACCGATTCTAATTTCGGCGGAGCGGGCAGGGTATTGCTCCAATGCCTGAAAAACTTCGACCGCACCCGTTTTGAGGTGGTGGTATTGGTGCCCAAGGGCGGTGCTTTGGTTCCCTTGGTGAAAGAATCAGGCTATCGGGTGATCGAAACGGAATACGGCCGTGATCGCTCCTGGGACCCCAAGGCGGTGAAGGAGTATTGCCGGATCATCAAGGCGGAAAAGCCGGATATCGTGCATACCCATTCTGCGTTCAGCGGGAAGCTTGCCGCCTGGCTTTGCGGGGTGAAAAACCGCATCTATACCCGCCATTGCGTTTTTGAAATGCCCCGAAAGCTCACCACCTTTCCGGGCAAGCAAATCAACGGGCTGATCAATAATATTCTCTCCACCGCCATTGTGGCTGTGGCGTATGCGGCGGCTGATAATTTGACCGAAACCGGGATAAACCCCAAAAAGATTCGGATCATCATCAATGGGGTGGAGCCGATTGAAGAAATGGATGAAGCTGAAAAAGCCGAATTCCGGCGTGCGCGGGGAATCGGTGAGGATCAGTTTATCTGCCTGATTTCCGGTCGGCTGGAGTATTATAAGGGTCATTCTTATCTTCTGAAAACGGTGAAGGAATTGCAAAAACAGCCGGAGCTCTATCAGAAATTGCAGTTCATTATTATGGGCGACGGAAGCTGCCGGAATCAATTGGAAGAAGAGGCAAGGAATCTGGGCATTGCCGATAAGGTGCTCTTCACCGGCTTTTCCAACGATATTGTGCCCTATTGCAATATCATGGATCTGGGGCTGAACTGCTCCTACGGAACCGAAGCCTCTTCTATGGCATTGGCAGAGGGGATGAGCCTTGGGAAACCGGCGGTGGTAACGGATTTCGGCGGGAATCCCTATATGATAACAAGCGGTCTTAATGGGCTTGTTGTGCCCCGGATGGATGCAAAGGCGATGGCGGATGCGATTGCCCAAATTGCCTCCGACCCAACACTTTATCAAAGGCTGGCGGAGGGTGCCCGTTCGGAATACCACCAAAAATTCACCGCACGGGTGATGACAGAGCAGCTGCAGAATCTTTATGAAACAGTAATAAATCGTAAATAGAAAGGAACGAAACTATGAAAATCAGAATCGGAATCGCAGGCTATGGAAATTTGGGTCGGGGTGTGGAAAGTGCAGTCCGTCACGCAGACGATATGGAGCTGGTGGGGGTTTTCACCCGGCGGGAGCCCGGCACCGTTAAAACCGAAACCAACGTGCCTGTTTATAAGATGGAGGATGCGCCCGGAATGAAGGATCAGATCGACGTGATGATCCTCTGCGGCGGAAGTGCCAACGATCTGCCGGAGCAGACCCCGGCAATGGCGGCATATTTTAACGTGATCGATAGCTTCGATACCCACGCCAGAATCCCGGCGCATTTTGCCCGGGTGGATGAAGCGTGCCGGAACGCCGGAACGGTGGGGATCATTTCCGTGGGCTGGGATCCGGGGATGTTTTCTCTGAACCGTGCCTATGGGCAGGCGATCCTGCCGGACGGAAGCAGCTATACCTTCTGGGGCAAGGGCGTGAGCCAGGGTCATTCCGATGCGATCCGCCGGATCCCCGGCGTTGCGGATGCCCGCCAGTATACCATTCCGGTGGAGGCGGCTCTGGAGCAGGTGCGCCGGGGCGAAAACCCGGAGCTGACGACCCGGCAGAAGCATACCCGGGAATGCTTTGTGGTTGCCAAAGAGGGGGCGGATCTGAAAGCCATCGAAGAGGCGATCGTCACGATGCCCAATTATTTCGCCGACTATGATACAACCGTTCATTTCATTTCTCAGGAGGAATTGGATCGGGAGCATAGCGGGATCCCCCACGGCGGGATGGTGTTCCGCAGCGGCGTTACCGGCAAGAATCGGGAAAACCGCCATATTATCGAATATAAGCTGCAATTGGATTCGAATCCGGAATTCACCTCCAGCGTACTGGTGGCTTATGCCCGTGCGGCATACCGCCTTGCGCAAAAGGGCGAGAGCGGCTGCAAGACCGTTTTGGATATCGCACCCGCCCAACTGCATCCCGCCGACGCCGCAGAATTGCGAAAAGAATTATTATAACACATAAGGGGGAGGACTTTTTGTAAAAAGTCCTCCCCCTCGCCCCCTCTCAAAAACTTTCAAAGCAGGATCAGGTTGAAAGTTTTCGAAGGGGGATGAAAAGGGGGGAACCTTTTACAAAAGGTTCCCCCCTTATTTATTTTTTCAAAAACGCTCGGTTCCAGGTTTTGGGATTGAAAAGTACTAACAGGGGGAAAAGCTCCAGGCGTCCTGCCAGCATATCCAAGCTGAAAATGACCTTGGAAAAATCGGAAAAAGCGCCGAAATTTCGGGTGGGGCCAACGGCATCAAGCCCGGGCCCGATATTATTCATCGTGGCGGCAACGCCGGTGAAGGCGGTGGTAAAGCTGTTGCTATCCGCCGAAATGATCAGCACCGAAACCACAAAGATCGCAATATAGGCAGCCAAAAAGGTGTTGGCAGAGCGGAGGGTATGGTGCTCCACCACCTTTCCCTCCAATCGGATCTTTTTCACAGCCCGGGGATGCACGATCCGACCCAGCTCGGCGAACCACGATTTGGCGTAGATCAGCACACGGGACACTTTAATTCCGCCGCCGGTGCTGCCGGCGCATGCCCCGATAAACATCAAAAGAACCAGAATCATCTTCGACAAGGTGGGCCAGAGATCAAAGTCCGTGGTTGTGAACCCGGTCGTGGTGATGATACTGCCCACCTGGAACAGGGCGTGGCGGAAGGTTTCCTCCAAATTCGGAAAAAGATGGCGGATATTGACGGTGACCGCCAGCGTGGCAAGCGCAATGAAGGCGATATACCAGCGAGCCTCTTCGCATCGGGCGGCTTGCCGGGGATGCCGCCAGATCAGAAAATAAACGTTGAAATTCACGCCGAAAAGGATCATAAAGATGGCAACGATATATTGGGAGGCGGGATTATACGTGGCAAGTCCGCTATTCAGAATGGAAAACCCGCCGGTTCCGGCGGAGCCGAAGGAGAGGGTCACGGCGTCGAAGAAAGGCATCCCGGCGATCAGCAGTAAAATGATCTCCGCCACCGTCATCAGGGTGTAGATCACGTAGAGGATGATGGCGGTGTTGCGTGCCTTCGGCACCATTTTCCCAACCTGAGGGCCGGGGCTTTCCGCCCGCATCAGATGCATTGTCGCCCCGCCGGTGATGGGCAGAAGGCAAAGCAAAAAGACCAGAATCCCCATACCGCCGATCCAATGGGTAAAGCTCCGCCAGAAGAGGGAGCAGCGTGCCAGCGCCTCCACGTCCGAAAGAATGGAGGAGCCGGTGGTGGTAAAGCCGGAAACCGTTTCAAAAAAGGCGTCGATAAAGCGGGGGATATCCCCGTTCATAACGAAGGGCAGGCATCCGAAAAGGCTCAGAATCAGCCAACTGAGCGCAACCGCAACGAAGCCCTCCTTGGCATAAAATATCTGGTTTTTCGGCTTCTTCACCGTGATGAAAAAGCCCAGCGCAGCGGTAAAAAGAGCGCAAAGTAAGAAGCTTTTCGCCTGCGCCTCGCCGTAGTAAAAACCAACGGCGGTGGGAAGCAGCATTAAAAGCCCTTCAATTTTCAAAACGTAGCCGATGATGTAAAAAATAATGGAAAAATTCATCTTATTTCAAAATATCCTTAAAATCGTTAAGTCGTTTCCTGCTGGTTACAACAAGAACCCGGTCGCCGGGTTGAAGGGTGGTATCGCCGCCGGGCAGGATACTTTGTTTTCCCCGGCTGATGCCGCAGATGATCAGATCGCTTTTCAGCTTCATCTCTTTCAGAGGGATATTCAGGCACGGCGCATTTTCGCTGATCTTGAATTCCAGCGCCTCCACCTGATCCCCGGCAAGGCGGTAAAGGGTTTCCACATTGTTTCCCATTGCATTTTGCCGGGCTCGGGCGTATTGCAGAATATGCTCGGTGGTAATGCTATGGGGATAGATCACGCTATCCAGATCCAGCTTGGAAATAATATCGTTGAAAACCGATCGCTCTACCTTGGTGATCACCTTGGGGCACTTCAGCTCTTTGGCATATAGAGAGAGCATCACGTTTTCCTCATCGTAGCCGGTGAGCGCCAGAAAGGCATCGGTGGAGCCGATCCCCTCCTCCTGAAGCAGGCTTTTATCGGAGGCATCCCCCCGGATGATCATAGCACCCGGTAATTTTTCGCTCAGCTCCTGGCAGCGCTGCTCGTCGGTTTCGATGATTTTCACCGCAATGCGGTCGTTCAGAAGCTGCCGCGCCAGATAAAACGCCAGGGTACCACCGCCGGCAATGATAACGCTTTTGGCGCTTTGCGTATCCAATTTGATCTGCCGGAAGAATTTTTGGGTGTTCCGGGGATCGATCACCACCGAAACCTTGTCCCCCTCCTTTAGTTCAAAAAGACCGGTAGGAATATGGAATTCATCCTGCCGTTTTACGCAGCTGAACAAAAAATCCGTATTGATCCTGCCCCGCAATTGGGTCAGGCTTTTCCCTGCCAGAACGGAATTTTCGGGGATCCGGAAGGTCACCAGATCCAGTTGCCCTTTGCAGAAGGAGTTGATATCGATGGCGGAGGGGAACCGCAGCAGCCGGGAAATTTCGGTGGCGGCGGCAAGCTCCGGATTGATGACCATGGAAAGACCGATCTGATCCTTGATAAAGGCAGTTTCATTCAGATAGAGCGGATTGCGCAGCCGGGCAATGGTGGCGCAATCCTCGCTTTTCTTTGCAAAAAGGGAGCAAAGCAGATTCTGTTCATCGGAACCGGTCATGGCGATCAGCAGATCGGTTTTTTGGATGCCCGCTTCGGTGAGGGCGGAAAAATTGAGCCCATTGCCCACCATCCCCAGTACGTCGCTGTTTTCGCAAACGGAATTTACCCGCTCTGCGTTCAGGTCGATCACCGTAACGTCGTGACCTTCGCCGGCCAAAGAATAAGCCAGCGTGGTGCCGGTTTTATCGGCTCCAACAATAATGATTTTCATCATAATCTCCTTATATCAATTTTAATAATTCCCGGGGATGTGCGATCAAATGATGCGCTTCCCGGAGCTGCTCTTTTCCGCCGAAGCCCCAAAGGCAGCCCACGCCGATAACGCCCGCATTTTCGGCGAGAAGCATATCGACCTCCATATCTCCAACGTAGAGGCATTCCGCTTCCGTTAATTGATGCGCTTTTAAGATGACCTTCAGGGCGGAGGGATCCGGTTTCGGCGGAACCCCCGACCGCTCGCCGTAGACCTCATCGAGTAAGCCGGGCAGGGTATTGCCCAGGATCAATCGGGTTTGATGGTGGGGGCGGTTGGAAAGCACCACCAGCCGGATGCCCCGCTCTTTTAACGCTTTCAGCGTTTCTTCCACTCCTTCGAAGGGCACGCCCTTCAGAGTGGGATCGGTGCGATAGAGGTTATCGTAAAAGGAGAAGCATTCCTCGATATCCGCATTCAGCCCCACCTGATGCATCACCCCCGCCAGAAGGATCCGTGCGCCCTTGCCGAAATGGGGCAGGATCTCTGCCATCGTCAGAGGCGGGCGACCGTAGTGCGCCAGAGTGCGATTCACGCAGGAAACAACGATATTGGTGGAATCAACCAGAGTGCCGTCCATATCGAAGGCAATCAATTGAATCATGGGGAAAAACCTCTCTTTCTTCTGTATTTTAACATATTTAATACTGGTATTCAAGGGGGAACTATGTTATACTAAACGTAGAATGAAAGAAAGGAGCGTTGATCCCTTGGAATTTCCGAAAAAAGTGACGGAAAAATTAGCGGTTCTGACCGCCCGACCGGGCGTTTATCTGATGAAAAACCGGGACGGAAAGATCATCTACGTGGGCAAAGCGAAAAATCTGAAAAATCGGGTCAGCTCCTATTTCACCGGCGTGAAGAGCCATACCGCCAAGGTGATGGCGATGGTGGAGAAGGTGGCGGATTTCGATTATATCTGCGTGAACACCGAAATGGAGGCCTTGATTCTGGAAAATAATCTGATCAAGGAGCATTCGCCGAAATATAATATTCTTTTAAAGGACGATAAAACCTATCCCTACGTGAGCCTGAACCTCAAGCAGGCGTATCCTCATCTGAAAATTCTGCGCCAGGAGAATCGGGAGGGTCTGCAGGTATTCGGTCCCTTCCCGCAGATGGGTGCGGCGGCGGAGATCATCCGAACGGCGAACGATCTTTTCGGGCTGGCAACCTGCCATAAAAGCTTCCCCCGGGATTTTCGGAAGGGGCGACCCTGCCTTCGCTATCATATCGGAACCTGTATGGGCGTCTGCACCGGGAAAATTTCTCAGGAGCAGTACCGGGAGCGCCTGGGCGAGGTGATGGAATTTCTGAAAGGGGACTATAAAGCGCTGGTGCGCCAATTGACGGATAAAATGAACCGGGCGGCTGAAAATCTGCAATTTGAAAAGGCCGCCGCTCTGCGGGATCGCATCCGAAAAATCGAAAAACTGGGGCAGAGCCAGATCGTGGACGGCGATGCCCGGCAGGAGCGGGACGTTTTGGATGCCGTTCGGCTGGGTGATTCTCTGGCGGTGGGGATTCTGATGATCCGGGAGGGTCGCCTGCTGATGCAGGACACGGTTGTTTTGCGGGAAGGAATGGAGGAGGATTGGCTCGCTCCCTTCCTGCAGCGCTATTATCAAAAAAAAGAACAGATCCCCCGGGAACTCATTTTGCCGAAGCTGCCGGAGGATGCCGAGCTTTTGAGCGGGTATCTATCCGATCTGAAAGGGAAAACCGTCACCCTGCGGGCGCCAAAGCGGGGCACCGCCACGGAGCTTTTGGCTCTTTGCCGCAAAAACGCCGCCGAAAAGCTGGCGGAGCGGGAAGCGGGCGGCAATCGCACACGAAAAACTTCGGCATTGCTGGCGCAGGCGTTGGGGCTTCTAACGCCCCCGAACCGGATCGAAATGTATGATATCTCCAATTTCGGAAAGGATTCGATGGTGGGCGGAATGATCGTCTGGGAGGAGGGGCAGTTGAAAAAGGGCGCCTATCGGCGCTTTGAGATCAGAGATCAGCTCCTGCCCGACGATTATGCCGCCACCCGGCAGATGCTGGCAAGGCGGATGGAGCATCTAAAGGACGAAAAATTCGGCGGGAAGCCGGATCTGATTCTGATGGACGGCGGTTTGCAGCACGTGCACGCTGTGCGGGAGCTTTGCGGAGAGATCCCGGTCTACGGCTTGGTGAAGGATCGAAAGCATAAGACCCGTGCGCTGGTATCGGAGCGGGGAGAGCTGGATCTTCGGAGCGATCCCACCCTCTATGGCTTTTTCTGCGGCCTGCAGGAGGAGGTGCACCGCTACGCCATCACCTATATGCAGAAAAAGCATACCAAAACCATGAAAAAATCCCCCCTGCTGGAGGTGCCGGGCATGGGTCCGGCACGGCTGAAAAAACTGCGGAAGGCATTCCCCAAGGGGTTTGAAAATGTTCCGGCGGAGGATTTGGCGAAAAATGCCGGGATTCCCTTGAAGGTGGCGGAATTATTGAAGGAGGCAGCGCAAAAATGATGCGGATCATTGCCGGTTTGCGCCGGGGCAAGAAACTGCAAACCTTAGAGGGGCTGGATACCCGCCCAACGTTGGAGCGGGTGAAGCAGGCGGTTTTCGGCGCATTGCAATTTGAATTGGAGGGCAGGAAGGTATTGGATCTTTTTGCCGGCAGCGGTCAATTGGGCTTGGAAGCCATCAGCCGGGGGGCGGCGTTTTGCTGGTTCAACGATCAAAGCGGCGCCGCCATGCAGGTGGTGCAAAAGAATATTGCGGCGTGTTGTTTTGAAAAACATTCAAAAGGTTCTTGCGTTTCCCATACAATGTGTGTTAAAATGATAAAAAAAGCAGGTTATTTGCCGGATCTTGTTTTTTTGGATCCGCCCTATCGGCAGGGGCTGGCAGAGGATGCCATCCGGCAATTAGCCCCGATCCTGCCCGTGGGGGCGATCGTTGTTGCCGAAACGGCGGCGGAGGAAGATTTTTCCTATGAAGGGCTGAGCCTGAGGCGGGAATACCGCTACGGAGCCGTTAAAATAACCATGCTGGAAAAGAGGGAACAAGAGGAATGAAAACTGCCATCTGCCCCGGATCCTTCGACCCGGTCACCTTGGGGCATCTGGATATTATTTCAAGAGCGGCTCGCCTGTTTGATAAGGTTTACGTGGCGGTGCTGAAAAACAGCGCAAAAAAGCCGCTCTTCACCGTGGAGGAGCGGATGGAACTATTGCACCGTTGCCTCACCGACCATCCCAATGTGGAGGTGATCACCTTCTCCGGTCTTTTGGCGGATTGCGCCCGGGAATACAAAGCGGCCGCCATCGTGAAGGGGCTAAGGGCGGTAACGGACTTTGAGTATGAATTTCAAATGGCTTTGACCAATAAAAAGCTGAATCCGGAGCTGGAAACACTCTTTTTGAATACCAACGCCAAGTATATGTATCTTTCCTCCAGTATCGTGAAGGAAGTGGGCAGGAACGGCGGCGATATTTCGGAATTTGTGCATCCTGCCGTGGTGAAGGATATTGAAAAAGCAATCAACCGAAAAAAAGGAGAGCAATAAAATGAAAATCGAAGAAATTTTGATCGCAATGGAAGACCTTTTGGAGGATGCCTGGAACCTGCCGATGAGCGGCGGCAAGCGGGTGGTGAGCGCAACGGAACTATTGGATCTGATCACCGATCTGCGTTCCGCTCTGCCGGAAGAGATCCGGGAATGCCGGGAACTGCTTGCCAAGCGGGATCAGATCATCCTGAAAGGGCGTGAGGACGCCCAGCTGGCGATCGATACCGCCCGGGCACAGGCCAATAAGATGGTGAGCAAAGAAGCCGTTTTATTGGAGGCTCAGCAGGAAGCCCAACGGCTCATCAATCAGGCGCAGGAAAAGGCCAGAGAAATGAAAGCCGCCACGGTGGAATATTGCGATAGCATTCTGGCGCGCACTTCCGAACTTTTAACCAAGAGCACCCAGGCTGTGGAGGAAACCCGCAAGACCATTAAAAAGCCGAAGGAAGCATGAAAAAAGAACGCATTTTTGCCCTGGACTGGATCCGGGGCATTGCCCTTTTGGGGATGATCCTGCACCATAGTTTATTTGTGGTGGAGCAGGTTTCCTATCTGTTTGGCGCACCGATTGAGTTTGCCTTTCTCCGAGGGTGGGGCTTTTGGATCCTGCAGGAATTGTTCGTGGCTGTTTTTCTAATGATCAGCGGGATCTGCACCGCCTTTTCCCGCAACGTTTTGCGGCGTGGGCTGATCGTTTGCGCCGCCGCCACGGCGATCACTCTGGCAACCGGGGTGCTTTTGCCGGCGATCGGGGTAACGGGCTTGGAGATCTGGTTCGGGATCCTGCATATGTTCGGCGTTTCCATGGTGCTATACGCCCTCTTTACCCACCCGAAAAAAGGGGTTGCGGCGGCAACGGCGGCGGTTCTCTTTATTGCCTACCTGATGGCGGTTGCCTTCCGGGGCAGCGATTATGCCAATTGGATCCGCACCATCGTGGGCTTTCCGTTCGAAGGTTTTTATTCGGCGGATTATTACCCGCTTTTCCCCTATATTTTGCTGTTTTTAGTCGGCACCGTGTTGGGGCCTGCCGTGCGGGATCACCGCCTGCCTCAAAAATTTTATGCACTCCGGTGTAAACCTTTGGAATGGATCGGACGCCATTCCCTATGGATCTATCTTCTGCATCAGCCCGTGATTTTCGGAATCGTAGGTGCTGTTTATTATTTCCTTCAATCTTAAATTTTATAATAAAATCCCCCGGCAAATGCCGGGGGATTTTTATGTTTTGGATTATGCTAAGGGATCTGTGCTTGCGAGGGCTTGCAGCATCCTTACACAGTCGGCAACGTTGACGATACCGTTTCCGGTATAATCGGCATTTGCCTCAACGATTCTGTCGGGATAGTCGATAAGATGACGCATCACGGCAGTTACGTCCGGGGCTTCGAATGTGCCGTTACCGCTTGCATCGCCTGCCAGTTTCGCAACGGAATTCAAGATGGCGTTCTCCTTGGAGAACTGATACTCACTCATTTCTGCGTCTGTGATCAACTGATCACCGAGCCGGAAATAACCGGTTTCCGTTTTGAATTCGCCGGCGACCTGACCTTTGTGATCCGTATAATAAGGTTTGCCGTCAACGGTCAGGGTGAAGGTTGCCTGATCTTCGGGAGCGGCGATCACGGTCTTTCCGTTCTTCACTGTCCAAATATCGCCCTCATTGTTCAGTTTCACAGCCGCTTCGCCGGTGGCAAAGGCGGTGGCATTGATCGAAGTGGCATATTTATCGCCGGGGATAAGGGTTTGATAATCGGGCGTGATATAGTTGTTTGAATGAACCACTTCAGCGGCGTTCGGCACCAGAATGTTGGCTTGCACGTCATGGGTGCCGGAAATGATCTCGCCGATGAAGAAGCAGTTTTTAACAGCCACGGTGGAATTATGTGCATAGCATACCAGTCCGCCGGTGTAGGTTGTGCCCGTAACGGTACCGGAATAGCCAACATTGCTCATAGAACCGCCGCCACGTAATTGAGCGGCAATACCGGCTGTTCCGTACATCTGGTTCAGCTCCAGGGTAGCCACATCTGCATCGGACCAAACATTTTCCAAAGTAGATGCGCCATCGCAGTAAGCGGCAACGGAGCTAACCAGATCATGACCCCGAACCGATCCGGTCAGGTTCAGATTCTTGATGGTAGCGTGGTTGGTGGAAGCGAAGAGCCCAACGCCCACATTATAATAATGGAATTCAACGTTGACGGTATGTCCGTTTCCGTCGAAGGTTCCCCGGAACGCATTGGCGGCAGGGGGATTGGCACCGCTCACGAAAAGTTCTTTCTTGAGAATGGGAGCACCGGTTCTGCCGATGGGATGAACGTTTTTATCCACCAGATCCAGATCGTTTTCCAGATAGACGGTCTTATCGCCCATAGCATCGCCTGCGGCAACCAGATCGCCGAAGGCACGGAAATCTTCTGCGGTAACGATGCGGTAAGCATCATAGCCTTGATATTTTGCATCGGCGGCATATTGCGAAACGGTTGGAACGCTGGGATAGGTGCCGGTGTATTCGGAGGTGGTGTCCACAACCGGCTTGGCGGCCTTCGGTAAGCCAAAGGCATCCAGAACCGTTTCGGCGATCTTGGCATAACCTTCATCGTTATACCAGATGCCGTTCGCATTTGCGTTATCGGAGATGTAGTTTGCAACGTCGTTTTTGGTTGCAGAGTAAACGTCAATGAAGCGCACGCCCAGTTTTGCGGCAAGGGCTTCATAAAGGGGAGCGGCAAACGCAAGCCCATTCGCAACGGTCGCATTCGTGGCGGCGGGAGGCGTTGCCAGATAGATCTCGGCATCGGGGAATCTTTCCCGATAAGATTTGATCATGGCGGTGAACGCATCCGTTAACCTTTCATCTGCCTTGGGGGCGGAAGTGTCTAAGGTTTTCAGATCGTTGGTGCCCAGCATAATCACGACCTTATCAGCCTTGGTATCAAAACTGTAGGAGGAGATCACGTTGTTTGAAAAAGCATACTTCTGATCCTGCTGAACGGTTGCACTTGCCATACCGAAGTTGATCACTTTATAGTTTTCACCCAGGAAATCCTGCAAAACGGAAGGATAACTCTTGCGGTAAATATCGGTGCTGCCCAAACCTTCGGTCAGGGCGTCGCCGATCACGGTGACCACGGTATCTTCTTTGTCTACCGGAGGCGTGGCAACGGGGGTCAGTTTTTCCAGTTCTTCCCCGATCACCTTGGCCAGAATATCGTAACCCAGAGCGTTGGGATGCACGTTATCATAGGTACCGTCCATCACGATGGGTACATCTCTTCTCAACTCAGCCTTATCCACAGGGATGGTTTCATCATAGAATTCAGCACGAACAAACTCATTATTATAGAGATCGATCATGGGGACGCCCCATTTTTCGCAAGCGGCCTTGGCGGCGGGATAATACTTGGGCTGGCATCCTTTATCGCATCCGGTGAACCAGTTGGTTTTTCTGATTTCAAAGTTCCAGATGTAAACGAAGGCAGCGGTATCGCCGAATACTTCTTTCGCTCTGGCGATGGTGGCCTCCAGCCCGCCTGCAAAGGTATCTAAATTGAAATCGTTGAAATCGAATTTACCGGGCACAACGGTGCCAACGGGGATATCGTCATCGGCAAAGTCGTTTGCGCCGCCGTGGATCACAACATAATCGTAATCATTATGGCGTGCGGAAGAAATCTCGTCGAGGATCATCATTTTGGCTCTGCGGGTCGAGAGAGAAAATCCGGATACGCCGTAGTTATCCACCAGCATATCGTATTTATCTGCGATACGCTCTGCCCAACCACGGTAGGGAACGCCTTCTTTTCTGTAATCGCCCAAAGCCTCTGTGATGGAGTCACCCAGGAAGAGGGCTTTCTTTCCGATCAGGGGGTTATCTGCGGAGATGCCGTTCAGGGCATAATAGCCGGCCTTATCCAAATTGCCCCGAACCACGAAAGATTTGGTTTTGGCATTGGTCATAAAGCAAGCCCGGATATAGGCGACCCCTTCGGGGACCGTATAGGTATAAACGTCGGAACCGGGAGCGAGATAATAGGCATATTTATCAACGGTGTTTTTCGCTTTGAGTGATTTGGTTCCAAGCCCGTTCTGGGAGTAGGTATAGTAACCGTTGGCATAATCGAAGCTATACTGATAGGTCAAATCGTTTGAAGAAATGGCACCGACAGGCTTCATATTTTCGCTGAAGGTATGACCGAAAGCATTCTGCGTGCCGGTCAAAACGGGACCCAGAGTCAAGGTTTCGCCCGGCGTAACTTTGATGTATTCGGTGGTGAAGTAGTTTGTATCGGCAACATATTCACCTTCGCTGTTCAGGTATTTGCCCTGGGTATTGAAGATATAGATGTTATTATTGAAATAATCCATATATTCAACCATATCGAAGGGGCGGTTTTTGGTGATCAGGAAGAAATCATCGTTTCCTTCCATCTGCCGGCTGATCACAGAAGCCTTGCCTTTTTGGGGCGCAGTCCAGCGAACGATGCGGAATTTTCCGTTGGTGGAGGATTCCAGAGGAACGGTGCTTCCATAGGAGATCAGGCCGGGCTTGTTGGAGCCATCGGGCAACCAGTTAATATGAGATTGGTTATAATAAGCGGCACCGATATAGAGCACATCGCCGGCTTCCACGTCGATCCATTCGCTGGAGCTATGACCCGGATTTCTCCGGCCTTGCTTGTTGGGAGAATAGGGACCGTTATAGAATTTGGTGGAGCCGAGGGTGCCGTTATTGGCAACGCCCCAGTTTCGGTTCGTGAGCGTCCAGAGATTCACGATCTCGCCGGCGGCGGGCTCTTTCCCTTCGTTATAGGCTTCCCCGCCCATAACGGCGGCGGGCTCCATCCCCTCGGCAACGATGGGTGCGATGAGATCGTAGCCCATTTCGTTGGGATGCAGATTATCGCCGGTACCCTTGCACATCGTTGAGATCGATTTGTCGCTGTTTCTTTTGAAGATAACCTGTTTCAGGATGTTATCCGTAACGGTTGCATTGTGTAAAAGGTCGATGCAGTTTACATCCCATTTTTCGCAAATGGCTTTGGCGGCCGCACCGTAGGCTTCCTGAGCGGCAACGTCATTTGCATTGGCTTTGGTATAGCCAACGATCTTGCTGTTGATGATATAAGAGATGGCGGCGGTGCTGCCGAAATATTCTTTTGCCTTGGCGATGGTGGCTTCCAGACCTCCGGCAAAGGTGTTCAGATCAAAACCGCTTGTAACGTTATCGGCAGTAACGGTGCCAGCGTCAACGCCGTCGATCAGATCATTGGTGCCGCCGGCGATCACAACATGATCAAAGGCAACGTCTGTTTGCTCAAGAGCCCGATCCAGTTGATCCCGAACGGTGCCGTGCTTGTTCACGCCGATCCGGCAGTTGGACATGGAGGAGTTTCCACGCCCGAAGTTATAAACCAGCATATCCCTTAAATCGGCGATCCGACCCGGCCAACCACGGTGGTTGATGCCCTCAAAGGCACGGTAATCCTGAGTGGCGTGGGTAATGGAATCGCCAACGAAAAGGGCGGTTTTTCCGAAGAGGTTGCTGTTCGTGTTGCCGGTGATGGCTTTATAGGCGTTCAAATCCATCCTGCCGCGCACCAGCATAAATTTGGGGGTGGCTTCGATATCGAAGGTGGCACGGATGTAGCTTACGCCGTCGGGAACGGTATAAGTATAGAAGGCGGAGCCTTTTTTAACCAGATAAGCATGGTTGGTGGGATAGTTGATACCGATCTGGTTACTGCCCATATTGCCATAGTAGCCGGTATCGTAGTTCATTTCGAACACCTTGGTCAGATCATTTGCGGTGATGGCGCAAACAGAGGCCTTGGCACTATCGTAGG
>CAZIQE010000151.1:0-3297 GCA_964541385.1 uncultured Eubacteriales bacterium
ATTATAGCACTTTTCGCCTGAAAAATAAAGCCTTTTCGGTAAAGATGCAAAATTTGTTGCCCGCCGCAGGCAATAAAAAAATCCTCCCGCCGAAGCGGGAGGATAAAAAACGTTGATCAGCTGCCGTATTTCACGCAGGCATCAATTGCTTTTTGCGCAAGGTTTGCAGTTTTTTGACATTGAGAAACGGGGTTTACACCCTGGGTATAAACGGAGCTCCAGAATTTACCAAGCTCTTTCCTTTCGCTCGCATCCACCATATCCCAGGCGTTCATCTGAAGCATAAAGTAGGAATCCTGCGTAGCAAACTCAAAGTATTCCTTCCGGTCTTCATAATCGAACTTCAGGTAACTGGTTGTTGAAAGGAAATCGAACATTGCCTCGGTGAAGCGGGTGGCCCAAAGCTCCATAAACTTCACAGCGTAGGGAGCGTTGGATGCAGTCTTCAGCTTGCGGGCGAGCATCATCGTATAACCGTAATTGAAGCAGGCATACCGGCCGGTGCTGGTGGTTGCCTTGGGCCAGGGTACCCAGTTATACTTTTTGCCGTGGCAATATAAGGGCTTTTTATCGGTATCGTAGGTAGGCATCAGGGTAACGGTGTTAGACATCATAACGTCACCGTCGGTATACATCTTATAGAAGCTGCCGCCGGTCGGTGCAGGCTGCAAAACACTGGCGAGGAAGGTATAAGCGTCGAGAGCCCGTTGATCGGTCCAGTTGTTGATCAGGTTCGGCTCTTTGCTCTTGGTGTCAACCTCGATGGGGATAACGCCGTTGGAAATAGCGATCATAAAGGCGTTGGAACCAACTGCGGGTGCGAAGGAGTATAATTTCTTTCCTTCGGGGGTCGTTGCGGGAACACTCTTGATAAAGCTTGCAAAAGCATCCCAATCCCACTTTTTCTGCTCATAGAGCGTATGAGGATCAGCCAAGCCGAATTCCTTCACCCGGGATTCGTTGTACCAAAGGGTATCGATAACGCCGATGCCGGCGATGCAGCGGTAACCGCCGCCGTAGCGGGAGTTTTCCAGCGTACGCAGATCCACGCCGGGGGAGTTGCCCAGGTTCTGCATATTTACGTAGGGATCCAGGGGCTGAGAAAGGTTCAGAAACTTGGGGAATCCTGCATAGTGGGTCGGCACGATATCCAGGGCTTTTCCTGCGTTCATATAGGAAAGACACTGGGAAACAGATTTATTAAAACGGGATTTGATGAATTTGATCTGCAGGCCGTATTCATTTTTCAGGGCTTTCCACCATTCATGTTCACCGATCTGTTCACCCTTCTCATTTTTATATTGGAAGGTGTCATACATAACGGCGGTGATCAGGGTCAGGGTTTTGCCCTTCAGATCCTTCATCTTAATACCATTCTTAACAAAGCCGGTCTGGTCGATATCAAAAGTAGGCTTAACGCCGGTGTTAGGCGCCTTCTGTTCGGCGATCAGGGGGTTCCGCTGAGGATCGTATTTATAGTCCGCTTTGTATTGGTTTTTGATATCCTCAATATCACCGGTGGGCTTATCCTCTTTGCCGTTGTTGTTGTCTTTGCCGTTGTTGTCTTTGCCGTTGTTGTCTTTGTCGTTGTTGTCTTTGTCGTTGTTGTCTTTGCCGTTGTCGTCTTTGCCGTTGTCGTCTTTGCCGTTGTTGTCATCTTTGCCGTTGTTGTCGCCTTCCTCGTTATCTCCCGAGTTGTCGCCTTCTTCGCCTTCTCCAACGTCGCCGACAACCTCATCGTCGCCTTCGAAATCGAAGCCGTCCTCCTGCTTTTTGCAGGCGGTTGAAAGAGTAACCAGCATCAAAACGGCAAGAAATAACGCCAATAGCTTGCTGAACTTTTTCATAGGGTTGAATCTCCTTTCAAAATAATGAATTTATAATGAAGGAAGGGGTCCTCGGGGAAAATAAGGTGCACCATTATTTTGAAAGGAATCACCGAAGACGCTTCCTAATCATTAACACTTCTCTGATAGGCAACTTTCCTAACTAAATTATAATATAGCAACATTTGTTTGTCAATATTATAATATAAAAAAATAATGGAATTGTTGATTCAGCGATATTCCGGCAAATAATCGCCGTGCGCCCGGATCAGATCGTCCACCATCGCCTTAATGGTATCGATATCCAATTCGCTTGCGGTATGGGGATCCAGCATGGCGGCTTGGTAAATATGCTCTTTTTTGCGGGTGCGGGCGGCTTCGATGGTCAGGAGCTGCACGTTGATATTGGTCATATTCATCGCCGCACATTGAACGGGCAGTCGCCCGACGTGGCAGGGCTGAACGCCGTAGCCGTTCACAAGGCAGGGAACCTCCACGCAGGCCTCCTCCGGCAGATTGGTGATCAAATGATCGGTGTTTAAAACGTTTCCGCCGATCTGATACGGCGTATCGGTCACGATGGCTTCCATAATGCGGGAAGCATATTCCCGGGAGCGTTCGTGGTCTTTCACGCCGGTTTCCAGAAGTTCCCGGTATTCCGTTTTCCATTTTTCGATCTGGCGCACACACCGGCGGGGATATTCATCCAGCGGGATCTGGAAACGCTCGATCAGCTCCGGATATTTGCTCTTGATATAGAACATATTGTATTCCGCATTATGTTCGCTGGATTCGGTGCAATAATAGCCGAAGTTTAAGATGTAATCCAGCCGCACCTTATCCTTGAATTCCGGATCCGCCATAGCGGCGGGGATCTTTTCCCGGATCAGGGGATAAAGATCTTTGCCGTTTTTATCTTTCAATTCCAAAAGCCACGCCATATGGTTGATGCCGGCGATCAGCTCCTTGCGGCCTTCCAGATAGGCTTCCAGCCCCAATTCCTTCAGCAAACGGTCGGAGCAGACCTGCACGCTATGGCAAAGCCCAACGGTCTTGATGGGGGTATAGCGCTGCATATAGCCGGAAAGCATCGCCATGGGGTTGGTATAATTCAGGAATAAGGCGTCCGGGCAAACCTCGGCCATATCCCGGGCGAAATCGTCCATCACGGGGATGGTGCGCAGGGCACGCATAATTCCGCCGATGCCTAAGGTATCGGCAATGGTCTGGCGCAGGCCGTATTTTTTCGGCACTTCAAAATCAATGATGGTGCAGGGATCATAAAGCCCCACCTGAATGGCATTGATCACAAAATCGGCGCCCCGCAGAGCGTCTTTTCGCTGAGGGATCCCCAGATAGCATTCGATTTTTCCGTAGCCGCCCTTGGCTTTGCGCATCGCCTCCAGGATCACACGGCTCTCCTCCAGCCGTGCGCCGTCGATATCGTAGAGCGCAAAAGTGCTGTCCCGCA
>CAZIQE010000152.1:0-1840 GCA_964541385.1 uncultured Eubacteriales bacterium
CAGCTGATCGCCTACTACGTGTATATCGTGGGCGGCGGCTCCAACGTGATCGCTCCGGTTTCCACCGGTGCGCTGCCGGTGATCGGCAATATGCAGTATCTCTTGAATATTCTGATCGTTGCCGCATTGACCGTGGCGATGTTCGTTTATCTCAGATACAGTAAACACGGCTATGAGATCACCGTTGTGGGCGAAAGCCAGAATACGGCTCGCTATATCGGGATCAACGTGAAAAAGGTGATTTTGCGCACGATGCTGATCTCCGGCGCCGTTTGCGGAATGGCGGGAATGCTTCTGGTTTCCGGAACCGACCATTCCATCAATACCAGTACCGTCGGCGGGCAGGGGTTCACGGCGATTATGGTAGCCTGGCTCGGCAAATTCAATCCGTTCGTTATGGCGTTGATGTCTGCTCTGATCGCCTTTTTGAAAACCGGCACCGCCAAGGTGGCGGATCAGAGCTTTTTGAACAGCTCCTTTTCGGATATTTCCGTTGGACTGGTGATCCTGCTTTTGGTGGGGTGTGAGTTCTTTATTCAGTATTCTGTTCGGTTCCGCCAGAGCAAGAAGGAGGAAGAAGTATGATCGTTGAATTTATCAGCAGAGCAATTCTTTTAAGTATTCCGCTTCTTTACGGTTCCACCGGCGAGATCATCACCGAAAAATCCGGTCATCTGAACCTGGGAATTCCGGGCATTATGTATGGCGGGGCGATCGGCGGCGTGATCGGTGCGTTCCTCTATGAAAACGCCTGCGGCAATGCGGTTGAAAATATGAATCCCGTTTTGGCGATCATCATCCCGTTTCTCTCTTCGGTTATTTTTTCAATGCTGATGGGATTGATCTATAGCTTTATGACCGTTACTTTGCGTGCCAATCAGAACGTAACCGGCTTGGCGTTAACCACCTTCGGCATCGGGCTCGGCAACTTCTTCGGCGGCTCGCTCACGAAATTGGTGGAGAGCGATCTTCCGTCCATCGCTCTGACGAAAACCAGCAAATTTTTCAAAGCGGAGCTTCCCTTCGCCGATGATCTGGGCTGGTTCGGCGATATCTTCCTGTCGCACGATTTTTTAACCTATCTGGCGATTGTGATCGCCTTGATCGCAACCTTTGTCTTGAAAAAAAGCCGGGTGGGGTTAAATTTGCGTGCCGTTGGCGAAAATCCCGCAACGGCGGATGCCGCCGGCATCAACGTGACCCGCTATAAATATGTTGCAACCTGCATCGGAAGTGCCATTGCAGGGCTGGGCGGCTTGCAATACGTGATGGCATATGCAGATGGCGTATGGTCAAATAATGCGTTCGGCGACCGGGGCTGGATGGCAATTGCGTTGGTCATCTTCGCCCTTTGGAAGCCCTCTATGGCGATCATCGGCTCTTTTCTCTTCGGTGCGCTCTGCAACGCCAATAACTATATGCAGGGCTTGGGAACCGAAACGCAGGAGCTTTTCAAAATGCTGCCGTATATCGTAACGCTGATCGTTTTGATCATCACCAGTATGCGGAAAAAGCGGGAGCATCAGCCGCCCGAGCATCTGGGCTTGCCCTATTTCCGGGAGGAACGATAAATTTTTTGTTAAAACCCTTGCAAAATTTTATTTTTTTGGTACAATGATTAACGGTCAAAAAACCATAATAAAATATGCCGTTGCCTTTTGATGGACAACGGCATAATTTCTGGAAAGAGGAACATACTATGAAATACGACGTTCTCATTATCGGTGCCGGTCCTGCCGGCATCTTCACAGCCTTGGAATTGGTGCGGAAAAGCAAAACGCCCAAAAAGATTCTGTTGGTGGAAAAAGGCCGTGCCATTGAAAACCGCCGTTGCCCCAAA
>CAZIQE010000153.1:0-1612 GCA_964541385.1 uncultured Eubacteriales bacterium
CTCAGAAAAACCCGCAAGCTTTTAAACAAGGCCGAAATGATCACCGTTCGGGATCCGGGCTCTTTCAAATTTTTGCAGGATCTTAATATCAAAGCCGAAGCCTATTTAACGACCGACGAGGTGTTTTCCTGCCGGAATCAATCTTTCGCACCCTCTCCGCTTCCCGCCGAAGCCAAGGGGAAAACGATTGTGGGCGTCAACTTCAAGCACTCCTCAACTGATCCGGAAAAGATCACGGAAATTGCCGGGGCTCTGAAAAAATTGGCGGATGAATATCATCTTTTCTTCTTTTTGCTGCCCTTGCATTTAACGCAGGATTCCGCCTATTTGGAATCGATCCATCGGCAAATTCCGGATTGCACCCATCCGGCAAAAGCAACGGCGGATCCAATCGAAATCTGCCGAAATATGGCGGCTTGCGATTACCATATTATGGAGCGTTACCACGGACAAGTGATGTCTGCCATTCTCGGATTGCCTTACGTTCCGATTGAATATGATCCCAAAAACAGCTCTTTAACGAAAATGATCGGTTTAACGGATTATGCCCTTCCGAGAAAGGATTTCAACGGGGAAACCCTGATTGCGGCATTTAAAAAGGTTATGGATGAGCAGGAGATGATCAAAGAGAAATTGAGCAAATTCTGCTTAGAAGCAGAAAACAGCGCACAAAAAAACCATCAATTACTGCATCAAATTATCGAGGAATATTAATGAGAATACTGGGAATTGATTACGGCGAAGCCCGAACGGGGCTTGCCATCAGCGATGAAACCGAGCTTTTATCGAATACGCTGGAAACGCTTCATGAGCGCAGCAAAGAGGCGTTGGCAGATAAGATAACGGCGGTCTGCAAGGCGCATCACGTTCAAAAAATCGTGTTGGGATTGCCTAAAAATATGGACGGTACCGAAGGGTTTCGGGCGGAGGCAACACGGCAATTTCGCAAAATGCTCTCAGACCGTATGCCGGAGATCCCCATCGATTTTTATGATGAACGGATGACCACCGTGATCGCCTCGCATTTTATGAGCGAGGCGGGCACGAACGGCAGGAAAAAACGGAATGCGATCGATGCCCTCTCGGCGCAGATCATCTTGCAGGACTATCTGGATCGGAACCGATAAAAAAAGCGGCTGAAAGCCGCTTTTTTTAGTCTAAATGCTCGTATGCGATTCGGGGATCTCCATTTTCCAGATAGATGGTTCCGCAAGGAACAAAGCCGTGCTTTTCCAGGGTATGCTGCATAATTTTATTATCCCGGTGGGTATCGATCCGCAAATGCCCGATCTTTGCCCGGCAATATTCAAAAACCAGCGTAAACATTCCTTTGATCACGCCGCCGCTTGCAACACGGTGGATCACGCCATAGGCTTCATCGGAACGCCATTGCCCGTTTTCGATGATCGCATAGGTGGGCTCCGGCGCAATTTCAAACATAAAACAGCCGGCAATCGTTCCCTTTTCTTCAACAACATACAACCGATTTCGCCGGATATCCTCCTCCAGCACCTCCCTGCGGGGAGAGCTCTTTCCCCATTGTTTGGAATTCCCCGTGCGTGCCATAAAATCTCTGGCATAGGCATAAATTTCCAGAATTGCAGGGAGATCC
>CAZIQE010000154.1:0-5223 GCA_964541385.1 uncultured Eubacteriales bacterium
GCACATCGAAGCTAAAAGCAAGAACAAACTGACAGAGACAATCGGAACACTTTTGAAATAGCAGATGTTAGCAATTTGTTAGCAACGTTGATTTTTCCCAAATTCGGCAAAAATAAAAGTGGCTAAAAAGTTATGAAAACATAAAGGAAAACCGCCAAAACCTAATGTTTCAGCGGTTAAATGTTGGTGGGGGAAGGTGGATTCGAACCACCGAAGCTATAAGCAGCAGATTTACAGTCTGTCCCCTTTGGCCACTCGGGAACTCTCCCATCGTTTGGAGCTGGCGAACGGAATCGAACCATCAACCTGCTGATTACAAATCAGCTGCTCTGCCAATTGAGCTACGCCAGCAGTTTCACGCCGCTGCCGCGGTCAATAGCGACTCACGCCGTTACCTAAGATATTATACTGACAAACCTTTTGTTTGTCAATATCTTTTTTTCGTTTTTTTGGAGATTTTTTACCGATAGTCCTCCAAGGCGATCTCGCCGGAAGAAAAGGTTCTCTGCCGCCCCTCTTCATCCCGCACCACCAGGCTTCCCCGCTCATTCACGTCCAGAACCGTTGCCCGGATCCGCTCCTCGCCACGCACCACCGTTACGGTTTTTCCCGTTAAAAACGAGCGGCTCCGATATTCCTCCATCAGATTTCCGGGTGTTCGGTAAAGGGCTTCAAAGCAAGTCAGGATTTCGTCCAATATCTCCCGGCGCAGGGTCTCAATCGGCTCCCGATCCAAAAGTGCCGATGCAATTTCGGAAAGAGCTCCGAACCCCTCCGGAGGAGCGAACAGATTCAAGCCGATCCCCAACACAACGTATTCCATTTCACCGGCGGAATCCGCCTTGCCCTCCGCCAGAATGCCGCAAACCTTTCTGCCCTTATAATAGAGATCATTGACCCATTTGATCTGCAGCTCTATCCCCAACCGGTTTTTCACGGCTTGCGCCACAGCCACCGCCGCCGTTACCGTGATGCGCAATGCATCCTGCGCCCGTTCCTTGGGGCGCAGCAGCAGCGAAAAATAGAGCCCGCACCCTGCCGGAGAGAAAAAAGATCTTCCCAGCCGACCCCGACCGGCAGTTTGATATTTCGCCGCCACAACCGTTCCCTCCGGGGCTCCTTCTTCCGCCAGAATCCGCAATTGCCGATTCGTGGAATCCGTTTCTTTTAAAAAAATCAGGTTCATTTTTTTACCTTTCAAAAATAAGCGATGAGGCAAGCCCTCATCGCTTATTGACTGTTAATAATATTGGATCAAAATTTCCGCACCGCTCCGCACATACGCCTGGGTGAGAATTTTTTCCTGCTGACCGTCCACCGTTACGTAGAACCGCTTCTGAGAATTCTTTTGAACGCCCAGGAAAGAACGAAACTCGTTATTTTCCACCAACGGGCGGTTGAACATTTCATAAATTTCCGGGTTTCGGATCGAAAAGATCTCCGCCACGGTTTGCGAAACGTCCACCGTTACCTCCCGTTTCTGCATATCCTTGCCCTCGCCCATCCCCTCAACGGTGATGAAAACGGGGCCGTATTCGATTTTTTCTTTCCCGAATGCATTCCAGCAGATAACGGTTGTTATTGTGATCGCCAAAATGAGAAATACGGAGAGGGAGACGACCCAATGCTTTCCGATCCAACGAAAAGCACTTAAGACCTTCGCCAGCATAAATTATTCCTTTTCCGCTTCGCCCGCCGCAATTTCGGCATCGGCGGCTTCCTGCAGAGCCGTGGTGACGTCGGTGCCGGTAAGGGCTTTGCGGAATCCGTTCATAATGCCTTCATAGTTCTTGGCATATTCACGCATTTCCCGATCGGCGGCCTTTGCATTCTTCAAAAGGTTTTTCAAAGAATCCTCGTAATTGGAATCGGCGATTTCATCATAAACGGTAATATCGGCATGCAGGGTGCTTTCATCCTCAAACAAGCCATAGAAATCGGCGGAGCCGAAATAATCGCCGCCCAGCAATTCGAAAACAGCCTCCGGCTCCCGCTCGCCCTTATAGAAATAGGCACGGGATACGTAAACGCCATGGGTGAAGCGACCGATAAACGCACCGGCTTCCTTCTTGCCGTTGGGGGTTTTGGGGAAGGGAACCACCTTCACGTCCTCGGCGGAGAGCTCGCCGCCGAAGGAATCGGAGGGAGCCACGATCATAGCGGCCTTCCCGCTCAGGAAGTCTGCCAGCGCATCGTCGAAGGATTTATTGAAGCAATCGGCGGAAAATGCGCCGGCATCCATCAAAACCCTGGTATCGGCAACCGCACGCTCCCAGCTGGACATCACACCGAAGGTGGGCGTATAGCTATGCTCGGCAGTACCGCCCTCGGAGAGGATCATTTCCTCGATAAAATAATCTAAGCCTTCATCCGCAAACCCTGCGGCGATCGGCGTAACGTTATTCTCCTTCAGCGTTTTAACCGCCGCCAACAGCGCATCCCAGCTGGTGGGGTTTTCGATCTTCAATTCCTTCAGCTTGGTTCGGTTATAATATAGACCCTGGAAGGAACCGAAGAGCGGATACATATAGTTGGTCAGATCGCTTTCCTGCGAAAGGCTGTAAATAAACTGACCGCTGTTTTCCATAATAGAAGAATAGGTGGCTTGCAGAGAGGTAATGCTCATAATGCTATCGGATTTCATCAGGTCGTTAATAAAATCGCCACGCTCGGTGAACACCATGGCAATCTTGCCGCTATCCACCTTCTTCTTGAATTTTTTCATTGCCTTGGCGTTATCCTGATCGGGGATGGGTTCAAACTTCAGATTGATCTGGCTGAACGTCTTCATATCCTCGATCCACCCGGAAAGCACCTCGCTCCATTTTTCCCATTCGGGGTCATCCGGCCGGATCGGAATCGCAATCGTCAGATCGATGGGTTTCTGGGTTTCCTCCGCAGGAGCTTCCTCTTCGCCGGCCTTCTTACAGCCTGCAAACGTCGTGAGCGCCATCACCAATGCTATGATAAGGCATAAAATCTTGGTTACTTTTTTCATAGAGCACCCTCCACTTTATTTGTCTTACATTATCATAGCATAAAGAGAAGATAAAATAAAGGGGTTTTTTAAAATTCTTTCAAGATTTTAGATATTTTTGCCGGAAATTTTCAAACCATTCCACCAGAGCAAAGCGGATTTTCTGCTTCTGATCGGCTTTTTTCAGAAAAGAGAGGCTCTCCTCCCCCACCGCAAACGCCATCTCCCGCTCTGCGTCCTCCGCCGCAACAGCCGGTGCCAGGCAAAGAGCCGGATACAGAACGCACCAGAAGTTCTCTCCCTCCGCCGCACCGATCCGCAGGCTTACCGCCCGATATTCGCCCGCCGGAAACGAAAGGGAGCCGTATGTTTTAGTGGGAAAGAATTGCTCCCCCACCCGAAGCTCCACCGGTTTATCGCATCCGTTTGCCCGCAGGATTTCTTCCGCCTTACGCTCCAGCTCCGCCCGGTGCGCCTGCGCCGTTTCCAGAGCCTCCGTCTGCGTGCGGCAGGGCGCAAATAATTCCTTCAATAGCGAAAAAACACCGTTACGTACCTTGATTTTCAATTGCTGATCCGCTTCGGAATCGGAATGCGCCACCACGTGAAAGCGCACCACCTCATCCTTCACAACCGCCGAACGGCTGCATCCGCTGATCAATAAATAAAGCATTGCGCCCGCCAGGATCGCACCCGGCAAAAGGATCCCGAAGATCCAACGTTTTCGTGCCATCAAAAAAACACCTCCTGCCGAAAGGATCGACAGGGAGGCGTTTTTTTATTCAGTTTACTTGGTGCCGAAGATCCGATCTCCCGCATCGCCCAGACCGGGAACGATATACCCTTTTTCATTGAGCTTCTCATCCACGTGTGCGCAATAAATATCCACGTCCGGATGGGCGGCCTGCAGGGCGGCGACCCCTTCGGGTGCGGCGATCAGGCACATAAATTTAATGCGGGTTCCGCCCAGCCCCTTGATCTGGCGGATCGCATCAATGGCGCTGCCGCCGGTTGCCAGCATCGGATCGGTGACAAATACCAGCCGCTTGCCGATATTGGCGGGCAATTTACAATAATAAGGATGGGGCTCCAGCGTTTTTTCATCCCGGTACATTCCGATATGCCCCACCCGGGCGGAGGGAACCAAATGCAAAACGCCGTCTACCATTCCGAGCCCTGCCCGCAGGATCGGAACAACCGCCAGCTTCAGACCGGAAATCACGTTGGTTCTCGTTTTGCAGATGGGAGTGGTGATCTCAACCTCTTCCAAGGGAAGATCCCGCATTGCTTCATAGCACATCAGCATCGTGATCTCTTCCACCAACGCCCGAAACTGATTACTGCTGGTGGCAACGTCCCGCAAAATTGAAATTTTATGCTGGATCAGAGGATGATCGTAAATAACCAAATTACCCATATTAGAAACACACTCCTCGTTCAAATTCTTTGATTTAATCGTATCATTCAGGCATAATTTTGTCAAGGAAAAAATTTGTTGAAAAATCAGAAAAAAAGACTTTACAAACGCTTCCAAAAGGTATATACTCACAAGAGGAACAGGTCTTACCCTGCGGCAAGATCCAAGGACGTTCGATGATGATCTTGCAGACCGGCAAGATCATTTTTTTATGGGGAGGCGCAGAAATGGGAAAACAGCTGAGAGCCCGGCTCCTGGAAGAGGCTGATGTCCGCCGTGCTCTGGCACGGATCGCCCATGAGATCATTGAGCGAAACGGCCACCAAAGCTGCCTGACCCTGATCGGCATCCAACGCCGGGGCGTGCCTCTGGCAGGGCTGATCGCCGAAAATATCCGCCGTTTTTCCGATCTGGAAACCGAGCTGGCTACCGTGGATATCACCTATTTTCGGGATGATATGGATCATTCCCGGGTGGATCCGGAGGCCAGAGCCCAAACCCCGCCCTGCAGCCTGAAGGATAAAACCGTGATCCTGGTGGACGACGTGATCTGCACCGGCCGCACCGTTCGGGCGGCGATGGACGCCATCTCCTCCTGGGGGCGGCCTGCCTGCATCCAGCTCGCCGTTCTGATCGACCGGGGGCATCGGGAATTGCCGATGCGGGGCGATTATATCGGCAAGAACGTTCCCACCGCCAAAAGTGAGCGGATCGAAGTGCATATCCCTCCCATCGACGAAGGCTTCGATGTGGAGTTATATGAGATCAAATAATAATAGGAGGATCATTTATGAAACTGATCTACAATGTTCAAGACAAGCCAAAGTTC
>CAZIQE010000155.1:0-1894 GCA_964541385.1 uncultured Eubacteriales bacterium
GAGAAGAAGCAGGACGATATGCGCCATGAATTCCAGGCTAAAATGCCGGAGGCTGCCAATAAGATCAAATTCTTCATCGGCGACGTGCGGGATCTGGCTTCCGTTAAAAATGCCATGCACGGCGTAGACTATATTTTCCACGCCGCCGCCTTGAAGCAGGTTCCCTCCTGCGAATTCTTCCCCGTTGAAGCCGTTAAGACCAACGTATTGGGGACTGAAAACGTTCTGACTGCCGCCATTGAAGCCGGCGTTAAGAATATCGTTTGCCTTTCCACCGATAAGGCCGCCTATCCCGTTAACGCCATGGGCACCTCTAAGGCGATGATGGAAAAGGTGATCGTTGCCAAATCCAGAACGGTGAACCCCGAAAACACCAAAATCTGCTGCACCCGCTACGGCAACGTGATGTGCAGCCGGGGCAGCGTGATTCCCCTTTGGATCGAGCAGATCAAAGCCGGCAACCCCATCACCATCACCGAGCCCAAAATGACCCGGTTCATTATGTCCTTGGATGAGGCGGTTGATCTGGTGCTCTTCGCCTTTGAAAACGGCGTGAGCGGCGATATTCTGGTGCAAAAGGCCCCCGCCTGCACCATTGAAACCCTTGCCAAGGCCGTTACCGAGCTCTTTAACCCCGGTCACGAGATCAAGGTGATCGGCATCCGCCACGGCGAAAAAATGTATGAAACGCTCCTGACCAACGAAGAATGTGCCAATGCCATTGATCTGGGCGATTTCTACCGGGTTCCCTCCGATAAACGGGATCTGAACTATGATAAATACTTCAAAGACGGGGACGTGAAGCGCAATCCCCTAAGCGAATTCGATTCCAACAACACGGAGCTACTGAACGTGGAGCAGGTGAAAGAAAAGCTGCTTACCCTGCAGTATATCCGGGATGAGCTCGCCGCCCGGGAGGCAAAGTAAGGACTATGAACATTCTGATCACCGGTGCGGCAGGATTCGTTGGAAAAAATCTGACTGCCGCTCTCCAATCGGTTAAAGACGGAAAGGACCGCACCCATCCGGGGCTTGAGATCGGAGAGCTTTATCTCTACGATCTGGATTCCCCCGAGGCGCTTTTGGAAGAAGCCTGCGAAAAGGCGGATTTCATCTTCAATCTGGCGGGCGTGAACCGCCCCCAAAATCCGGAAGAGTTTATGGAAGGAAACTTCGGCTTCGCTTCCACCCTGCTGGCGCTTTTGAAAAAATATAAAAACACCTGCCCGGTTCTGCTCTCTTCCTCCATTCAGGCTACCTGCATCGGTCGCTACGACAGCGACTACGGCAGGAGCAAAAAGGCAGGCGAGGAGCTCTTCTTCCAATATGCGGAGGAAACCGGCGCAAAGGTGCTGGTCTATCGGTTCCCCAATCTTTTCGGCAAATGGTGCCGCCCCAACTATAACTCGGCGGTAGCCACCTTCTGCAATAATATTGCCAACGATCTGGCGATCACCGTCAATGATCCCGCCGTTCAGTTGGAGCTCCTCTATATCGACGATCTTGTGGATGAAATGTTCGCCGCTTTAGAGGGGTGCGAGCATCGGTGTGAATTCGACGGCATCGAAACCGTGCTCACCGAAAACGGTCGCTATTGCGCCGCTCCCGTTACGCATAAGGTCACCTTGGGCGAGATCGTGGAGCTCTTAAACGCCTTCAAGGCGCAGCCGCAAACCCTTTTGATGCCCGAGATCCCCTATAACTCTTTTGCCAAGAAGCTCTATTCCACCTATCTTTCTTATCTGCCGAAGGAGAAGGTCTGCTTCCCCCTGAAAATGAATGTGGACAACCGGGGAAGCTTCACCGAACTGATCCGCACCGAAAAATGCGGGCAGATCAGCGTGAATATTTCGAAGCCCGGCATCACCAAGGGTCAGCATTGGCACCACACCAA
>CAZIQE010000156.1:0-7768 GCA_964541385.1 uncultured Eubacteriales bacterium
GCCGGTTTGAGCGGTGCGATCTCACGGTTCATATCCTGCTCATCCCGATTGATAACATCCTTCAATACCTGCTCATAAGAAACCGATTGCCCTCGCTCCTCCAGTTCGTTAAATCTGCGTTTGGCACGCACCTCTGCACTCGCAGTCAGAAAGATTTTCACGTCAGCCTTCGGCAAAACAACCGTACCGATATCCCGCCCATCCATAATGACGTTATTCTCACGTGCCAGCTTTTGCTGCGTATCAAAAAGAAACGACCGCACGGCGGGGATCGCACTTACTTTAGAAGCATACTGACTCACTTCATGAAGGCGGATTTCTTTAGATACGTCCTCCCCATTCAAAAAAACGTGCTGCTCATTTTCAATATAACTCAAACTTACCCGGATCACTTTTAGCTCTTCCGTTACCCGTTTCAAATCGCAGGGATCAATTCCCGCACGCAGAACAGCAAGCCCCACCACACGGTATAAGGCACCGGTATCCACGTAGATAAACCCAAGCTTTTGCGCCAATTTTTTTGAAAGCGTGCTCTTTCCTGCCCCGCTGGGGCCGTCAATTGCAATATTAATTCCCATTATTTACTCCTTTCCGGCAGATACGCCCGCTAAAAACCCGGTGGAATAAGCGATCTGCAAATTAAATCCACCGGTGAATGCGTCAACGTCCAAAATTTCGCCGGCAAAATATAAATTTTTCACCAATTTTGATTCCATCGTCTTGGGGTTCACATCCTTCACGTCAACACCGCCGGACGTTATGATCGCTTCTTCAAATCCTGCTTTCTCTTTGATATTGATTTTGTAACCCTTAATAGCACCAATCAAGTCATTTCTCTGTTGCCGAGTGATCTGATGCACCTTTGAGCGGGGAGAAATCCCCGAACGCTCAATGATCTGCGGAATGATTTTTTGCGGCAGCAAACGGTCGAGCGCATTGCAAAAATCCTTATTCACATATTCCTCAAAATCCCGCAACAGACGTTTATCTAATTCTTCCTCCGATAAAGCGGGTTTTAAATCGATCACAATCCGGCAGGGAAAATCGGATTGCTCCATCATCGACGATGCCGATAACACCAAGGGACCCGAAATTCCATTGTGCGTAAATAGCATCTCGCCAAAATCGGTATAAAGTGTATTTCCTTTACAGTTAAAGGCGGTCAATTTCACGTTACGCAATGAAAGACCCGCTAAATTTTCGCAGGAATTGCCTTGTTCCGTCAAAGCCACCAAAGCAGGCTCCGCTTTTCGCACCGTATGCCCGAATCTTAAGGCGAAATCATATCCGTCGCCGGTGGAACCGGTCAGCAGATAGGAGCATCCGCCGGTGGCAATGATCAACGCATCACAAGTATAGGTTCCCCTCTCTCCGTATAAGATAAACGGCTCCTTTTCGATTCTTTTTATTCGGTCTTCTAAAATATGAACGCCTGAGCGCTCGATATATCTGCGCATTGCATTGCGCACGTCGGCGGCGAGATCACTTACCGGGAAAACACGGTTTCCCCGTTCGATTTTCAAAGGTACGCCCAGTTCTTCGAAAAAGGCATAAGCATCATAGGCATTGAACGCTGAAAATGCAGAATATAGAAATTTAGGGTTATGAACCACCTTAGCTATGAATTCATTTTCATCGCAATAATTGGTTACGTTACATCTGCCTTTGCCGGTAATCAGCAATTTTTTCCCTAATATTCGATTTTGTTCAATTAAGGTAACCGCCGCACCGCTTTCAGCCGCCTTCCCCGCAGCCATCATACCGGCAGGACCGCCGCCCACAACAATAATCTTTTTCAACGCTTACATCCTTCATCAAAAATTCAGTATAACGTATATATTTTAATATTACTACTGCGAAAATGCAAGGAAAAGTTAAAAAAGCAGTGCGCCGACAGTTTTTGATACACACCTACGGTATGATGAGATACAAAGGCGGGAAACCGCCTTTGATGATATCGAAGCCTGTCGGCTTGGATAAAAAAACACTCGTTCAAAAGAACGAGTGTTTTTTTGGAGCTGGAGGCGTGACTCGAACACGTGACCTGCGCATTACGAATGCGCTGCTCTACCAACTGAGCTACACCAGCATATCTCTGCGGCAAAGCCGCAGATTATTATTTCATTAAAAATGCGATCAGATCGATATTATAACCTTCTCTGGTTTCAACCAGACTGGCAGTTTCCCTGGAAAGATTAAAAGAAATATTCATATTCAAATGAATTCTGGCGGATTTGGGAAGATCATCATCCTGCTCTTCATCATAATATAATTTCAGAAAAATCTTATCCTGCTCCAAGGTATAGCCGTTTTGGTTCCGAAGCTTATAATCAATTTCCGCAGGTTCCTCCGTGAAAGCATCGCTAACCGGGTAGGAAGGCTTATAAAACTTTTTTAAAGAAGCGATTAGATGGTCGCTTTTCTCCCCGATCGAAGAAAGCTTAACAACTCCAGCGGGCTGAATAAACTGAAAATTCTTGAAAAGAACACGGCGGGTCATCATCGGCACTTCGATTTTAAAGCCGACGATCTGATCGCCGTCATACGCTCCCAGGGTCATTTCCAGCCGATCCGGTTCAATCGTATGCTCAATGATGGAAAATCTCAATTCGCCATCATATTCTTCATCAATTAGATTAACGCATTGTTTCATAAAATCAGCCTTTCTTAAGAAGCTTCAAAACCTCTTCATAAAAGGAATTGATATCTTTAAACTGGCGATGAACGGAAGCATAGCGCACGTAAGATACTTCATCCAAATTCTTCAACGCCTCCATCACCAGCTCGCCGATATATTCGGTTGTGATTTCTTTTTCCAAAGAGTTTAAAATCGCAGACTCCGCATCAGATGCAATTTTTTCCATCTCTGCAACGCTGACCGGGCGTTTTTCGCAGGCACGAATCAACCCTTTTAATATTTTTTCCTTGGAAAAAGGTTCTCTGGTTTTATCTTTTTTGATAACAACCAAAGGGATTGTTTCAATTGCTTCAAAAGTGGTAAAGCGTTTATTGCAATTGATACACTCACGGCGGCGGCGGATCTTTTCTTCATCATCTGTGGGTCTGGAATCGATCACCTTGCTGTCGTGATAACCGCAAAACGGACACTTCACGATTTGCCACTTCCCTTCAACTTTGTCGATACCGTTTTATTATATACTATCCCTCGTCATTTTGCAAGCAAAAATTCTGTTCCAAATAATTTTTTGCTCTTTTCATTTGGTTTATATCTTCAAAATTGCTTTTATACACTTCAATCAGCGCAGGGCCATCATAGGAATAGGAGCGTAATGCCGAGAAAATTCGCCGATAATCCGTCTTTCCTTCCCCGGGCAATAAACAGACGTGTTCGTCATCGAAATCGTTGATATGAAAATTAATAATCGATGAACCCATTGCCTCCAAGACCTCATAGGGATTCTGGCCGCCCTTATGCGCTTGTTTTATATCAAACGTAAACCGGATATCGGGAAGATCTTGCCGTAATCTTGAAATCACTTCCGGATGGTTCACGCTGTTATAATAAACGTTTTCAAAAGCATAATATATTCCGGTTTCCCTTTGAAGCTCAATTAGCGGCAGTAAACAAGCCCGGTATTTTTCGTAATTTTCTAAGGCAAGCCCACGGTCACCGTGGATATTCACAACCTTTGCGCCCAGAATTCCCGCCGCATCCGCATATCGGCGATAGAGCCTTTTTGCATCATCAATGCGCCTTTGATAAGGCATAAAAAAGAGGTAGTTTTCCATTCCGCTGGTGAAGGGATGAACGGAATATACTTCTATTCCGGCATCATCGCACCTTTGACGTATCGCATATAAATAGTCCGGCTCGATTTCACAAAAAGTATTGATAAAAATTTCACACTGCTTTATTCCGATTTCCTGCGCAACGGAGATCACGTCCTCCGGGACTTTCGGATAAAAGCAGGCTAACGACATTCCGATATTCATCAATCCGTCAGGCAATAATGCCCCGATCGGCAAGAATTTTTTCAATACATGCAATCCGAACGCAAACCGTGAAACGGTTCATCGCAATTTTCACTTCCTCGATCGGCGGAAAAGAAGGAGCCAAACGGATATTGGAATCATCCGGATCATTGCCATACGGAAAGGTATCGCCCACTTTAGTCAAAGCCAAACCCGCCTCATCACAAAGATGATAGATTCGTTTTGCACACCCGTGCATTGCATTGAAGCTCACAAAATATCCGCCTCTCGGCTTGCTCCATTCGGCAATTCCCTTATCGCCGAGATCCGCTTCCAGAGTATCTAATACCACCTCAAACTTCGGGCGCAGAATATCGGCGTGTTTTTTCATCTGTTGCAAAACGCCATCTTTATTTTTAAACATCCGCACGTGCCGAAGCTGATTGAGCTTATCCGGCCCGATCGTTTGAACACTCATTTGTTTTTTCGCATGCTCGATATTCGCAATACTCGCCGCCATCATTGCAACCCCGCTGCCGGGATATGTAATTTTCGAAGTGGAGCTGAAAATGTATACCATATTGGGATTTCCTGCCATTGCGCACTCATCCAGAATATTAAGCAATTCATCTTGTTCCTCATAAAGACTGTGAACCACGTAAGCATTATCCCAGAATATTCTGAAATCCTTTGCCTTTGGTTTTAAATGTGCAAAGCGGCGCACCACTTCATCGGAATAAACCACGCCGGTTGGATTGGAATATTTCGGAACGCACCAAATCCCTTTAATGCCGGCATCAGACGACACCAAAGATTCCACCATATCCATATCGGGGCCATCTGCTTTTATCGGAACGGGAATCATTTGAATGTTAAATTGTTGGCAAATTGCAAAATGCCGATCATACCCCGGAGAAGGACATAAAAATTTCACTTTTTCTTCACGGCTCCAGGGCTGCTCACTATCCAAATTTCCAAAGCAAAACGAACGGCAAACGGTATCAAACATCATATTCAGGCTGGAATTGCCACCCAGGATCAATTGATCGGGCGATACATCCAAAATTTCGGCGAAAAGCTTTTTGGCCTCAAAAATACCGTCCAATAGCCCGTAGTTTCTGCAATCCAAACCGTTTTCAGCAAAGCAATCCTCATTGCTCTGCACGATATTCAACATTTTTTCGCTCAATTCCAATTGATCTTCGCCCGGCTTTCCCCGAGTCATATCAAGGCGTTTGATATCAGCCCGATAACGAGCCAATTTCGCCCTTAACGGTTCTAATTCTTTTAAAAGAACCTCATTAGACGCTTCTAAATAATTCATTCAACATTCTCCTTAATAACTCTCCTTCACAAAAAAGATCCGGCCTAATGATCAGGCCGGATCACTCTTATGATACAACAACCGTTAATTGATATTTGCCAACCGTTCCAACGTTGAGATTATCCGGATAAATCGCATATGCAGTCAGCTTATTTGTTCCAACCGGAAGCACTTGATCTTTTACGTCGACCACAAGTGTGATATTTTCCGCTTTCAGCCGCTTAATATCCTCTGATAAGCCACGCACTTTAATCTCAACGGAAGACTCGGAAATTTTTGCCTTGGTTCCATTCGGCAAATTCCGCAATTCTATTTTATTCACCTTAAAGGATTGCGTCAAAACATCATTGAACGCAACGGAAACCTTTACGGTTTCTATATTCTCAACGTTCTTAACACCGTTTGGCAACACAACGGCAACTGACGTTTCGAAATTCTCGGATTTTTCTGCCACATCAATCACGCCAAGATCGATGGAATTGATTGCATCCAGCACCTCGGCATTCCCGGTGATCTTGATCGTTTCGGGATCGGTTTTAGCGGTGCAGAAATTAGAATCCTTTCCGCCGCTGCTATTCACAACGTTAACGGAAAGCGGAACCGTTTTTTCCTTAGAGACCACAACGGTCACGTCGATCGTTTCAACGTCCACCTGCAGGAAGGTTTTCTCAACCAGTTTTTGATTCTTATCCTTAAATTCATAAGAACAGCTAAACGTATTGGTTTCAACAAATTGATCCTGTTTGATTTCAATATCCGCAGATTCAATCGAGTTCACAATGGTTTCCGGACCCGTGACTGTGACGTAACTATTCAGCATCGTGGGCTCTTCCAAAATAAACCCTTCCGCAACGTCACCGGAAATCTTAACGTTGACCTTAACGTTAGATACAATGTTTTTATCAAATTTCACCGGGATCGTATCGATGGATTGGCTTACGACTGTGATGTTCTGACCGCCCACATCGATTTTGACCGGCAATGCATATTCACCGCTTCTCGTCACTTTACTCATATCCAGGGTAGCGGTGATCCGGTCATGATCCATCAACGCAATCGTATCTCTGGAACCGCTGATACGAACATCCACCGTATCTTCGATTAAAGTCATAATCCCAAGCCCTTCCTTTTGCGGAACAGAGCCTTCATAATTCACGGAAATCGGGATATTGGAAACAGATTTATCGGTATCGGGATCTGCATATTCGCAAATCAAAAACCAGATGAAAATTGCCAGAATCAGCGAAATGAGCTTTAACAACCAATCACGTTTGAAAAAGTTTAAAATCTTTATTCCGAATTCTTTCATCATTTCACCTCCGCCTTTTGCACGTTCTTATCAGAGACGAAATTTTCAATCAAAACGTCTTTCAGTTCTTCCGTTGTGATCCCGATATGAATCTCCCCGTTTTGCGCATAGGAAATTCGCCCGGTCTCTTCGGAAACAACAACAATGACGGCATCAGACACCTCGCTCAAACCCACCGCGGCGCGGTGGCGGGTACCGAGAGATTTGCTCATTTCAAGCCGCTGGCTCAGCGGGAGCAAACATCCTGCAGAAACAATATTGAAATCACGGATGAATACCGCACCGTCATGAAGCGGCGTATTGGGGAAAAAGAGCGTCACCAGCAATTGAGCCGTTAAATTACTGTTCAAATAAGTGCCGGTGGCCTCCACGTCTCCCAGCTTCGTTGTTTTTTCCAAAACCATCAGCCCGCCGATATGGCGTTGAGAAAGCTCATCGCAGGAAGTGCAGATACTATCGATCCCGTTCATAACGTGATCCTGAACCGTTCCGTTTCCTTTTGAAAAAAGCAACATATTCGATAATTTGATTCGACCCAATTTTTCCAAAATCGAACGCAGTTCCGGTTGAAAAACGATGATGATCGTAATAAAGCTCAACTGCAGCACGTTGTTCATTAAATAGCCAACGGCGCTTAATCTTAAAGCATTGGATAAAAGAATCAAAACAAAGAGAATCACTAAACCCTTCATCAAATGGCCTGCACGGGTTTGTTTAATAAAATGCAATGCACCGTAAATCAAATATGCAACGATCAAAATATCGATAAGGTCTTTGAATTGAAATGTGCGGAACACATTAACTATGTGATTCAGAAAATCATGGAAAGCCGCCACCGTCAACACCCCTTTTCGTTTTACAACCTGATCGCCGCAAAAGTTTTTTATATTATAACATAATTTTATATTAAAATAAATAGATTTTTAAAAAAAATTATCATATTTTTTTCAAATTGCGAACTAAAAGATCAATATCCCGCTCTGAATTGAACCAACCCAGGCTGGCACGAACCATTCCCCGCTTTACCGTTTTCATTCTTTGATGGAAAAGAGGCGCACAATGAAGGCCGCTCCTTACACATATTTCGCTTTCATTTAAGAAGGACGCCACTTCATCCGAAGTCTTTCCCACCATATTAAACGGAATAACACTCAAGCATTTTTCCTTTACAGGCTTCATATACAATTCTATATTATGAACCG
>CAZIQE010000157.1:0-2663 GCA_964541385.1 uncultured Eubacteriales bacterium
CGTGGCATTGTGTGTCGTTACGCTGATTTTCACCGGAAAGGCTTTAACGCAGGTATATTCCCAAAGCATAAAAGTGGATGAATCGATCGATCAGGTGGGAGCCTTTCTGGAAACGCAAACCGAGCCGGATGCGGTGTTGGCGATTGCGGATGAAAATCCCGCTTATCTCAATGCCGCCAACCGCTGCGGATTTCGGGCAAATATCAAGTATCATTCCTTTATCCCGGAGGGAGCGGAAGCGGAAACGGCTTATTATATCCGGGAAGGAGTCGATTATTTCGTTGCGCTGCATTCCGGCGTTTATCAGGATCCGGACGGCTCCTATCGGGACTATCTGGATGCCCATTTCCCGGTTCACGCCCAAAATGAATGGTGTACGATCTATCAATTACAGGAGCAATAAAGCATTGACGTTAAAACGGTTATTTAAGAAATTTGAAAAAATCATCAAGTATTTTTGCTTTTCCGCCCTCTCCACCCTTTTGGACGTGGTGGTGGTCTGGGTGTTGCTTCATCAGTTCAAAGTGGATCTGGTCATTGCAAATACCGTCGGCGTAATCAGCGGATTTATTCTGAGCTATCTCCTTTCCAGTAAAACGGTGTTTGATACGGAGCTGGGTGCGCCGGGGTTCATCATCTTTTTCGGAACCTTTTTATTGGGTCTGGTTGCGGCGGATGCTTTGATCAGCGGCTCCTATCGGTTGATCCGCCCGCATATTTCGGAACATTTCGCCTTTCTGATCAGCAAAGGCGTATCGATCGTCATTCCGTTTTTCGGATTGTATTTTTTGAGAAAATGGCTGTATGGGCTGTTGCGTAAAAGAAAAGGAAAGCAATCATAATGGCAAAATTAAAAGTTTATCTACCTTGTTATAATGAAGAGGGGAATATCGTTCCGTTGGTAACGGAATGGCTGGCAGAACGGGAGCGGCTTTCCGAGTCCGGCTATGCGCTGGAGATGATACCCATCGATGATAAAAGCCGGGATCGTACCCTGGAATTGATGCGCAATTTGGAAAAGGAGCATCCCGAGGTGCGGGTGATTGCGCATACGGTGAATCAAAACCTGGGCGGCGGGCTGAATACGGCGGTGAATGATTTTCTTGCCACCTCAACGGATGGGGATCTGATGTGCGTGATGGACGGCGATAACACGCAAAAGCCGGAGTATATCCATTCAATGATCCAAAAGGCGGAAACTGCCGATTGCGTGATCGCCTCCCGCTATCAAAAGGGAGCGGAGGTCTGCGGCGTCCCCGGTGCCCGCCGCTTTTTGAGCGACGGTGCTAAAGTGTATTATACGCTGGTTTTAAACGTTCCGCACGTGCGGGACTATACCTGCGGTTACCGGCTCTATCAATTCCCGGCGCTGAAAAAAGCGAAGGAGCGATTCGGAAATGATCTCATCACAATGCGCACCTTTTCCTGTATGATGGAATTACTCTATAAATTGCATTGTGCCGGTGCAACGTTCGCAGAAGTACCGTTCCGTCTGCGCTATGACGATAAAGAGGGTGCCAGTAAGATGCGGATTTTATCAACCGTGAAGGATAGCTTTCTGACTGCCCTGCAGCTGCGCTTCAAAACGAAACGTTAAAAAAGAGTATATATATTAAATCGGAAGGAGGCTCCGCTTATGACCCAAGAGGAAAAAGGCATTGCAACGCTGATCCGCAGCGCTGTGACCAATGAAAAACTGCCCTTACCGGCAGGGTTTGATCCGGAAAAGTGCGTTTCGCATTTGATCCGTCATCAAATCGCATCTCTCGCTTATCAGGGTGCTGTTAATTGCGGGGTCTCCAAGCAATTGCCGGCAATGCGCCAACTGTTTCAACGGGTTTGCCAAGAGCTTTTGCAGGAGGAAAAACAGCGAAACGCCGTGGAAAAGCTCTGCGCCGCCTTTGAGGAAAACGGCATCGATTATCTGATGCTGAAAGGGTGCGTTTTGAAGGAGCTGTACCCCCGCCGTGAACTTCGGGCAATGGGCGATGCCGATATTCTGATCCGCCCGGAGCAATATGAAAAGATCAGAAAGATCGTCCGGGCGCTGGGCTACCAAGAGGCAGTCAGCCCGGATTATACCCGCAATTGGAAAACCGAGGATCTCTATTTGGAATTGCATCTCAGCCTTCTCTCCGATAAAGCCGCCACCCGGGATCTTTATGCCTGTTTCGGAGATGGCTGGGCACGGGCGATCCCACTCGGCGGGCATCGCTATGGGTTTTGCCCGGAGGATGAGTATCTTTTTATTTTTCTTCATTTTGTGAAGCATTACCGGCTCAGCGGGATCGGCTGCCGCCATCTGACGGATCTTTGGGTCTATCGCCGGGCACACCCCGAAATGGATCAAATTTACCTGCAAAAAGAACTGGAAAAAATGAACCTTACGGAATTTCATTCCAATCTGATTCGTACCTTGGCGGCTTGGTTTGAGGAAGGGGAAGAAGATGAAATCACGCAACTGATCACCACACATATCAATCAAAGAGGCTGTTGGGGCGATTTTTCTTCTCTGGTTCTGGCACGAAGTGCCTTTCGGCGGGGTCAAAAGGGGAAAGAGGGTAACGTCACCCGCAAAACAGCCCTGAACATTGCATTTCCGCCTGCATCGGCATTGGCGGACGTTTATCCCGCCTTGAGGAAGTACCCTTTTTTGCTGCCTG
>CAZIQE010000158.1:0-2743 GCA_964541385.1 uncultured Eubacteriales bacterium
ATCTGGCAATCGTGAAGCAGTTTGAGCCCTTGCTCCTGCTGCCGATCGCCTTTGGAATGCTGCTCACCAACCTGCCCGGTGCCGAGATGTTCCATGAGCAACTTTTTGCCGGCGGGCATGTGAATTGGGATCTTTTCGGCGGTGCTCAGATGATCAATTCGGCGAATCTGGTGCATCTGGAAGGGCTTCAATATTCTATTCTGCAAAACGGCACAGTATTACTTGGCAATTTAAACTTAGGACATCTTACCGGCCTTTCTCTGGATAGTATTGCCACCATCAGCAGTAACGGCGCCATCATAAACAGTGCCGGTGAGATCATTCGCGAAAATGCCGGTATCGTGATCGACACGATGTATGTCACGGTTCAAAACGGCTCTCTTTATGTGGGAAATACATTATTGGGAACCGGTGTGCAGGAAATTTCCGCCGGGCTGTTGGATTATCTCTATTTGGGCGTAAAGCTGGGCATTTATCCCTGCCTGATCTTCCTTGGCGTGGGGGCAATGACCGATTTCGGGCCGTTGATCGCCAACCCCAAGAGCCTGTTGCTGGGTGCGGCGGCGCAGTTGGGTATTTTCCTGACCTTTGTAGCCGCCCGCTATATGGGTTTCACCGAAGCGGAAGCCGGCTCCATCGGAATTATCGGCGGCGCCGACGGTCCCACGGCGATCTTTGTAACCTCTAAATTGGCGCCGGATCTGCTGGGTCCCATTGCCGTTGCCGCCTATTCCTATATGGCGTTGGTTCCCGTGATCCAGCCGCCCATTATGAAATTGTTGACCACCAAAAAGGAACGCGCGATCCGAATGGAGACCCTGCGACCTGTCAGCAAAACCGAAAAAATCATCTTCCCCTTTATGGTAACTGCGTTTGTTGCGCTGTTGGTTCCCTCCGCCGCCGCTCTGGTGGGCTGCCTGATGCTGGGTAATCTCTTCCGTGAAACCGGCGTTGTGGAACGGTTGAGCAAAACGGTTCAAAACGAGCTGATGAATATTGTAACCATTTTCCTGGGGATCACCGTTGGTGCAACCGCCACCGCCGGAACCTTCCTGCGGTTGGAAACCATTATGATCATTGTAATGGGTGTGATCGCCTTTAGTATGGGAACTGCGGGCGGTGTTCTGCTGGCGAAGTTTATGAACCTCTTCTTAAAGAAGAAAATCAACCCGCTGATCGGCTCTGCCGGTGTTTCCGCCGTTCCGATGGCGGCACGGGTCTCTCAAACGGTGGGTCAGAAGGAGGATCCCGGCAACTTCCTCTTGATGCACGCTATGGGTCCCAACGTGGCAGGCGTCATCGGCTCGGCAATTGCCGCCGGTGCTCTGATCGCAATGTTCGGTTAAGGAGTGTTTAATGATGGAAAAGAAACCTTTATTAATAACAGATACCATCCTGCGTGATGCCCACCAATCCCAGGCAGCCACCCGGATGAAGATCACCGATATGATCCCTGCTTTAGAGCGGTTGGATGAGATCGGCTATTGGTCTTTGGAATGTTGGGGCGGCGCAACCTTCGACGTTTGTATGCGCTTTTTGAATGAAGACCCCTGGGAGCGGCTCCGGATCCTAAAAAAACATCTGCCGAAAACGAAGCTGCAAATGCTGCTCCGGGGGCAGAATATTCTGGGCTATAAGCACTACGCCGATGACGTGGTGGAGGCCTTTGTGGCGAAGTCCATTGAAAACGGGATCAATGTGGTGCGGATCTTCGATGCCCTGAACGATATCCGGAATATGGAGCAGGCGATGAAGAGCTGTAAAAAATACGGCGGCATCTGTGAAGCCGCATTCAGCTATACCTCCAGCCCGGTTCATAACGAGGATTATTTTGTAAATCTGGCGAAAACCATGGAGGGAATGGGTGCCGATACCATTTGTATCAAGGATATGGCGAACCTGCTCCTGCCGATGGAGGCCTATAGCCTGGTGAAAAAGCTGAAGGAAGCAGTTAAAATCCCCATCCATCTGCATACCCATAATACAAGCGGTACCGGTGATATGGTGAATCTGATGGCAGTCCAGGCGGGCGTGGATATCGTAGACTGCGCCTTGAGCCCGATGGCAAACGGTACGTCCCAGCCTTCAACCGAGGCGCTGGTTGCCACCCTGCAAAATACCCCCCGGGATACCGGTTTGGATTTGAATAAGCTCAGCGACGTGGCGGCTCACTTCCGAAGCGTGGCGGATAAAATGAAGGCGGAGGGTACTTTGGATCCCAAGGTGCTGAACGTGGATATCAAGGCACTCTTGTATCAGGTGCCCGGCGGTATGCTCTCCAACCTGATCTCTCAGTTAAAGCAAGCCGGTGCCGAGGATAAGTATTATGACGCTTTGGCTGAGGTGCCCAGAGTCCGCAAGGACTTCGGTTATCCTCCTCTGGTAACCCCCACCAGCCAGATCGTCGGTACGCAGGCTGTGATGAATGTGTTGACCGGCGAACGCTATAAGATGATCACCAAGGAATCCAAGGGTTTGCTCCGGGGCGAATACGGTCAGGTGCCCGGCGAGGTCAATGAGGAGGTTCGCAGGAAGGCGATCGGTGATGCCGAAGTGATCACCTGCCGCCCCGCCGATCTTCTGGAGCCCGAATTGGAAAAATATCGGGCAGAGGCGGGCGAGCTTGCAAAAAGCGAAGAGGATGTGCTCTCTTATGCGCTGTTCCCCCAGGTCGCCTCTAAATTTCTGAACGAACGGAATAACCCCAAAGCCGATGAAAATGCAGTAAGAGAACTGTATGTTG
>CAZIQE010000159.1:0-3105 GCA_964541385.1 uncultured Eubacteriales bacterium
GGCGGGAATCCTTCCCCCTATAAAGCCTTCGACGATGCTTACGAAAACTTTTTATGTTCAATAAAATAAGCTCCCAATCGGGGGCTTATTTTATTGGGTCGCCTCATAAAATATATGGGGTGAAAATATGGATCATAAAAAGTTTATGCAGAATGCATTTTTATTAACAGCCACCGGTCTTCTGCTGCGGGCGGCGGGTCTTTTGCTGCGGGTGCTGCTGGCGAACGTGCTGGGCGAAGAGGGGATGGGTCTTTATTCTCTGGTATTCACGGTCTATAACCTTTTCGTCACCTTGGCGCAATCCGGGATCGCCGTTGCGGTCACCCGGCTGGTAGCGCAATTCTTCGCACTTTCCCAGCCGGGCAAGGCGGTGGGCGCCTTCTATTCCTGCCTGAAATGGGCGGCTCTTTTGAGTGCCGGAGCGGGGGCTGTTTTGTATTTTGGCAGCCATTTTCTGGCGGGTCTTTGGATCGGAAACGGGGCGTGCGCTCTCGCCCTGCGGGTGTTGGCTTTTTCTCTGCCCTTTATGGCGATTTCCGGCTGCTTTTCGGGCTATTTTCTGGCGCGGCGGGAAGTGCTGCCCAATTGTCTTTCCCAGATCACCGAGCAAACCATCCGCTTGGTGATCTCCGCCGCAGTATTGCTCTTTTTCCGGGATCGGAGCCTTTCGTTTTTACTGGGGATGACCGTTCTTGCCAATACGGTTTCCGAGGGAGCCTCCTGCCTCTTTTTATGGATCGCTTATAGCCGGAGCCGTCAACGGGTGAAGCCGGAAAAAGCAACCCGGGGCAGTATCCGGCGGATCGCCCTGCCCGTTGCGGCATCCCGCTATCTCTCAACGGCGCTTCATTCCACCGAAAATATACTGATCCCCTTAGCGATCGCCTGGTATTCCGGCAGTTATCAGCAGGGTCTGGCGGAATTCGGTGCGCTGAAGGGAATGGCGATCCCGCTTTTATTCTTTCCGGCATCGTTTTTAACGGCGCTTTCCTCCCTTCTGGTGCCGGAGGTCACCGATACAGCCTCCCGCCGGGATTGGAACGCCACCCGCAGGATCATCGACCGTGCTTTGAATATCACCATCTGCCTTTCCGTGATGATCTCGGGGGTCTTTTTCATCTACGGCAGGGAATTCGGGCGATTGCTTTTCCATAGCGAAACCGCCGGGATGATGCTTCGGGTGCTGGCACCCATCACGCCCTTTATGTATCTGGATACCATAGCCGATGGGCTATTGAAGGGAATGGATCTTCAGGCCAAAACCTTAAGAAATAACACGGTGGATTCGGTGATCCGCATTCTGATGATCACCGTTTTGGTGCCCCTTTGCGGAATGAACGGCTTTTTAGGGGTGATGGTGTTCAGCAATCTGATGATCTCCTCCTTAAATGTCGGAACCCTTCTGCGCTCCTGCCGGATGAGTTTAAATTGGATGGATTGGCTCTTAAAGCCGCTCTCCGCCGCCGGGCTTTCAACCGCCCTTTGGAGCCTTTTGCCGGTGCGGGGCACGCTGATCCGGATCATCGGCGGGATTATTGTTTGGTGCGTCGCCTATCTTTTTCTTTATTGGTTGACACTCCCCGAAAAAAATCTTATAATGAAGTGGAAAGGGGAGAAAACCCATGCGTGAACAATTATTGGAATGGCTGGAGGAAGTGCCGATCGTGGCGGCTGCCAAAAGCGATGAAGAATTGGAACGGTGCCTGGAAAGTAAAAGCCGGGTGATCTTTTTGCTTTATGGCGATATCTGCACCGTAGCCGGCTTGGTGGAAAAAATTAAGGCGGCGGGGAAGATCGCCATCGTACATATCGATCTGATCGACGGTCTTGCGCCGAAGGACGTCAGCGTGGATTTTCTTGCCAAACAGACCCGGGCGGACGGAATCATTTCCACCAAAAGCTCTTTGATCCGCTACGCCCATCAATTGGGGATGTTCACCATCCAGCGATATTTTCTGCTGGATTCCCGGGTACTGGAAAATATTTCAAAAAACAGTTCTCCTGCCGATTGTCTGGAGGTTTTGCCCGGGGTAATGCCCAAGATCATCCGTCTTTTGGCGGAAACAACCGGCAAGCCGATCATTGCCGGCGGGATGATCCGGGATAAGGAGGACGTACTGGCCGCTCTTTCTGCGGGAGCGGTTGCGATTTCCTCCACCAACAGCAAGGTTTGGTTTATTGATTAGAAAGGATAAAAAAGATGAAACTGCATTTTTTAGGCGCCGCCCATGAGGTAACCGGCTCCTGCACGTTACTGGAGGCCGCCGGGCAAAAGATATTGATCGATTGCGGAATGGAGCAGGGCGGCGATATTTATGAAAACAGCGATCTGCCCGTTCTTCCGGCAGAAATTGATTTCGTGCTGCTCACGCACGCCCATATCGATCATTCCGGGAAGCTGCCGATGCTGGATGCGCAGGGGTTCCGGGGTGCCATCTATGCAACCGGTGCAACGGCAAAGCTCTGCGGCATTATGCTGCAGGATTCCGCCCATATCCAGGAGCAGGAAGCGGAATGGCGGAACCGCAAGGCAAAGCGCTCCGGCGAAGCCGCTTACGTGCCCCTTTATACGGTAGCGGATGCGGTGCACACCATGAGCCTTTTCGTGCCCTGCAACTATCATCAGGTGATCGAGCCTGCCGAGGGCATTCAGGTTCGCTTTCTGGATGCAGGCCATCTGATGGGCTCCGCCAGCATTGAAGTAACCGTCACCGAAAACGGCGAAACCAAGGTTCTGCTCTTTTCCGGGGATCTGGGGAATGTGAAACGCCCCTTGATCCGGGATCCGGAGAAGCCGGAATATGCCGATGCCGTGGTCATCGAATCCACCTACGGAACCCGGCTCCACGGGGAGCGTAAAGACTATATTGCGCAGCTTACCGAGGTTTTGCAGGATACCTTTGATCGGGGCGGCAACGTGGTGATCCCGTCCTTTGCGGTGGGGCGTACCCAGGAATTTCTGTATCTCCTGCGGGAAATTAAAGAAAAGAATCTGGTGAAGGGTCACGCCAACTTCCCCGTCGTGGTGGACAGCCCCCTGGCGGTGGAAGCAACCAAAATCTATTTCAGCGATCTTATGGATTATTACGATGCGGAAATGCTGGC
>CAZIQE010000160.1:0-5281 GCA_964541385.1 uncultured Eubacteriales bacterium
GCACCCACGAGGCGCTTTTGAAATCCAGCCCGGTCTATCAGGAGATCTACCGTTCCCAGGTGAAGGAAGGAGGGGTTTTGAATGGCTGAACCGCAAAAAAATCCTCCTATGAATCCCCTGCGCCCCGGCGGCGGTCGGCGGCGACCGATGATGGTGGTGGAAAAGCCGAAGGATCTTTGGGGCACCTTGAAGCGTCTTTTCTGCTATATCGGCAAAAACAGGCACGCCTTTATGATACTGATGGCGATGACCCTTTTGATCACGGGCACCAACCTTTTGGCTCCCGCCCTGCAGCAAAGAGCCATCGACTCTCTGGAGGGGAATTTAAAAACCCAGCTTTCCCTGATGCTTCTTTTTATGATTTTAACCTATCTTTTAAATGCGGGGCTCACCTATCTGCAGGCGCTCTCCGCCGCACGGCTCTCGCAGGGCACCGTTCGCACCCTGCGGAAGGAGCTTTTTGAAAAGTTAGTGCGGCTGCCGATCCGCTATACCGATACCCATAATCACGGCGATATTATGAGCCGGATGACCAACGATGTGGAGAATATCTCCAATTCCGTATCCACCTCCATTTCTTCGCTTTGCTCTGCCGTTCTCACCGTTACCGGCACGTTTATTATTATGATCTGCTATTCCCCCCTGCTGGCATTGGTGAGCACCGTTACGATCTTTCTTACCTTGATCGCTTCTTCTTTTATCACCAAGTATATGCGCAAATTCTTTATCCGCCAGCAGCGGATTTTGGGCGTGATCAACGGGCAGGCGGAGGAGATGGTGACGGGCTATCGCACGGTGGTTGCCTATAACCGCCAGCAGAGAGCCATCGATGCATTTGCCGAAACCAGCAATCATTTGAAAAAAACTGCCATTCTCGCCAATATTTCCGGCGGGTGTATGGGGCCGGTGATGAACTTTATCTCCAACGTGGGCTTTCTGCTGATTGCGCTGGTGGGCGGTATTTTGGCAAGCCTCTCGCCGGCGCACGCACTCCATATCTCCGTTGGAACCATTCAGGCGTTTTTGCTCTATTCCAAGCAATTCTCCCGCCCCATCAACGAGATCGCCAACCAATATGCCGCCATTCAAACCGCCATTGCCGGTGCGGAGCGGGTTTTCGACGTGATGGATGCGCCCCCCGAGAAGCAGGACGGAACCGCCCGGCTGGATCCCAAAACGGTTCGGGGCGCCCTCTCCTTCCGGGACGTTCATTTTTCCTACGTGCCGGAAAAGCCGGTGCTGAAGGGCTTCAATCTGGAGGTGAAGCCCGGTCAGAAAATCGCCATTGTGGGCGCAACGGGGAGCGGCAAAACCACCGTTGTGAACCTATTGACCCGATTTTACGATATCGATAGCGGCGAGATCACCATAGACGGTATTCCCTTGGAGGAGATCCCCCGGGGTCAGCTCCGCAAGAGCATCGCCATCGTTTTGCAGGATACCGTTTTATTCTCGGATACCATTGCCCGAAATATCAGCTACGGCAGACCGAACGCCACCCGGGCGGAAATTGAAGCTGCGGCGGAGACCACCGGGGCGGATCGGTTCATCTGCGGGCTGAAAAAAGGCTATGAAACCAAGCTTTCCGAGGGCGGGAGCAACCTTTCCCAGGGGCAACGCCAGCTTTTGAATATTGCCCGATCCGTTTTGGCGGATCCGGCGATCCTGATTCTGGATGAAGCCACCTCCTCGGTTGATACCCGCACCGAAATGCATATTCAATCGGCAATGGTCGCCTTGATGAAGAACCGCACCAGCCTGATCATTGCCCACCGTCTCTCCACCATCCGGGATGCGGATAAGATCATCGTGATCGACGACGGCAAGGTGGTGGAGGAGGGGGATCACGAAACCCTTCTCACGCAAAAGGGCTGTTATTATCGGCTTTATCAATCGCAATTTGCGGGAATCGTTACCTAAATTCATTGATATGCCCCCTTTTCTCAAAAAAAGGGGGCATATTTTAGCGAAAATAACAATTGACGAATAAAAACTCTTCTTATACAATTAAGAAAAGATCGATAAAGGAGAACTCTTTATGTTATACGAAAGCACCCGTAACCGCACCCTTACCGCCACCGCCCCGGAGGCCATTCTGCAGGGAATCGCTCCGGACGGCGGACTTTATATGATCCCCGACGTGGGCGCTATTCCCTTTGATTGGAAGGCCATTTTGGATCTGGATACCATCCCTATGGCGGCAGAAATTCTTTCTGCCCTGCTGCCGGACTTCACCAAGGACGAAATGAAGCTTCTTTGCGAAAAGGCGTATACCGGCAAATTTGAAACGGAGGATCTCACGCCCTTAGTCCAAGTGGGGGATCGCTACGTTCTGGAGCTGTTCCGGGGTCCCACCAGCGCCTTTAAGGACGTTGCCCTTTCCATGCTGCCCCAATTGATGACCGCCTCCCGGAAAAAAACCGGAATGAAGGAGGAGATCTGCATTCTGACCGCCACCAGCGGAGATACCGGAAAGGCCGCTCTGGAGGGCTTCCACGACGTGGAGGGGATCAAGATTCTGGTTTACTACCCCAATAACGGCGTCAGCGCTGTGCAGAAGGCGCAGATGGTGACCCAGACCGGCAAGAACGTTTGCGTGGTTGCCATCAACGGCAATTTCGATGATGCGCAAACCGGCGTTAAGAACGCCTTTGCAGCCGCCGCAGAGGGGCGGTTGGATCCTGCGGGGAACGTGGTTCTTTCCTCCGCCAATTCCATTAATATCGGGCGGCTCGCCCCCCAGGTGGTCTATTATTTCAAGGCGTACGCCGATCTGGTGCGGGAGGGCAGGATCGCCTGCGGCGATCCCGTTACCTATGTGGTTCCCACCGGGAATTTCGGGGATATTCTGGCAGGGTATTTTGCCAAGAAGCTGGGCTTGCCCGTTGGCAAACTGATCTGCGCCTCCAACCGCAATAACGTGCTTACCGATTTCTTTGAAAAAGGGGTTTACGACCGCCGCCGCCCCTTCTTTAAAACCGATTCGCCCTCGATGGATATTCTGATCTCCAGCAATCTGGAGCGGCTCCTTTATATGGTTCTTCAAGATACCGACCGGGTAGACGCCCTGATGCGGGAATTAAAAGAGGAAGGGCATTATACCCTGCCTGAAGACCTTCTCGCCAAGATCAATACAGAATTCGGCGCAGGCTCCTGCACCGACGAGGAGGGTGCCGGAGCCATTGCCGGGGTTTGGAAGGACTACGGCTACCTGATGGATCCCCATACCGCCGTGGCATGGAAGGTCAGCGAAGATTATACCGCCGCCGGCAACCGGGAACCGGTTGTGGTGCTCTCCACCGCCTCGCCCTTCAAATTCCCCAATGCCGTTTTAAAGGCGATCGGTGCCGAGCCCGAAGCCAACGAATTCGATTGCCTGGAGCAGCTTTCTCAATTGAGCAATCTGCCCATCCCCAAAAATCTGGCAAGCCTGAAAACGGCAAAGGTTCTGCATACCGCCGTTATTGAAAAAGACGAGGTGGTTGCCTACTCCCTGAAAAAAGCCGGGGAAAAGCAATGGTAACGTGTCTGCCTCTGCTTTCTTAGCTTCTTTTGAAAAAATCACCTAAAGCCTTAAATTGAACAAACTGAACAACCGCTTCTGAAAAAAGAAGCGGTTGTTTTCCATTATTTGACAGAACGTATAAATTGTGTTATACTGTAAGTACTACATTTGAAAAAGTGTATTCTCCCCTTCGGCGCATTTCTCAATGGGATGCACTATTTTATTATTTTTTAGAGGAGGTCATCACTATGTACAGCAACATTGGCGGTAAAATTAAACTTTTGGCAAAAGCAACGTTTATTGTTGAAGCAATTGCGGCGGTCATTGCGGGAATTGTCTATATGGCTTCTGATGCGGATAAGATGCCGATCGGCACGCTTTTGATGATTGTTGGTCCTATCGTCGCTTGGGTATCTTCCTGGTTGCTTTATGGTTTTGGTGAACTCATCGACAAGACTTGCGATATCGCCCAAAACACCTGTGGCGGCGAAAGAATCAGCAAAATTGAAAAACTCCGTTCTCAAGGTTTGATTACCGAAGAAGAATATCAACAAGCAATTTCTAAAAACAATAAGGAGTAATTGTTATGAATTTAAAATTTAAACTTAAAACTCCTATTATTATTTTGTCAATGGTTGCTTTGATATTTAGAATTATAAGCGACATTACATATTGTGTAGGTTATGATTATGACAAATATGAAATGAATATTGTCTTCCCGCCCTTTGTTACATTTATTTCTATAATGATTGGATTAGCACCGATCGTATTATTTTTAGTTTATGCCTTTAAGTTTCATAAAGATTTCAAAGCCATCGTATGTGTGCCGATCGTTTTCGTTTTATTAGCTTTTGCTCCGATCTATGGCATTATCAGAAGACTAATAATGGAATATGGTTTTCATTTTGCAGACTTAACAATTCCACTTACTATTGCTTCATTTGTATTAGCAACAATTAGTGCATTAAAAGGATTTTCCGAAAAAACTTATACAATCATTGCCTTTTCCATTATTTTTTTACTTAATCTTTATTCTATTATAAGTATATTTCCAATCATTGATTTTTATTTACGCGGTGAGTTTTATATCTATCTAATTGCTTCGGCGTGTGGTATTTTAGGAACAATATCATTTAATATTTCTCTATTCTTGTTCGCTATGAATAATAGAATACCTGCGATATTAACTCCTTCCCCTGAACAAGAAAAGAAAATTTCAGAAAAAATGTCTCCCGAACAATTATTAAGATCGTTGAAGGATAAGCTTGACTTCGGTATGATTTCCGAGGAAGAGTATCAAGCCCAAAGAGCTGATATTATCAACAAACTTTAGAATTTGAACAGTTAAAAAAGGCACCGACCGCAGAAAATGAGTGAATCATAAAGTGACTATCTATTTTTATTGCTTGATAAAATGGGTAGTCACTTCTCTTTCTGATTGTTCTTTTTAAAGGTAAAAACTCGGCTGTAGCCGAGTTTTGAATGAAATTTTCTGCTATCCGCCAACTCGCCCTCTCGTAGTACCTATGTACAACTTCGGGTCGAGTTGACGAATTCGGCACTCTTTTTTGAGAGCCTCCCAGCGTGTCAAAAATTAAAAAATAGATTTTTTTGACACGCTGTAAAAAAATGCCTAACATTGAAAATGTTGGGCATTTTTTTATTCAAGTAATTCGTCTTCCGATTCTTCTTCCGGCTCCTCTTCCGATTCCTCCACCTGTTTTTTCACCGTTACCTTCTGGATCGCTTCGCCTTGATTGAAGATGAGTTTCATTT
>CAZIQE010000161.1:0-3825 GCA_964541385.1 uncultured Eubacteriales bacterium
GGTGTGTGGTAAGTCAATTCTACCATAGAATCTTCGCTATGGATACTTTTTTACTATTGCAACTTCATTTTACAATCCGCGGAAATTATATTTTTATGATACAGGACTTATCTGTTATCTTACAAAATGGTCTTCGCCCGAGGTTGCAGAAAGTGGAGCAATGAGTGGCGCATTACTTGAAAACTTTACCGTATCCGAAATCATGAAAAGTTATCAACATGCAGGCAAAGAGCCCTACCTCAACTACTATCGTGACCGCGATGCAAGAGAGATCGACGTGATTATCGAAGGCGACGGTAAATTGTGCCCGTTAGAGATCAAGAAAACGGCAAACCCCGATAAGAGAATAACAAAGACCTTCTGTCTTATCGACAAATCCCCTTTGGTGCTCGGCACATCCGCCGTGCTCTGTATGAGTGACCGCCTCTCTGCCTTCGATAGAGATAACCTCATCGTTCCGATATGGATGATATAAAATCAATCGGGCATCAGATCGTTTTGATATAGCAACGGCGGCGGCGGTGCTGGCGTTTTTCGAAATGCCTCCACATACTGTGGACGGCGGTATTGGTTTCCAGCATCGGACCCGTTTCACAATATTTAACGCCGTTTTCAATGATTTTCTTTGCCAAAGTGTTGATGAGAATTGCCGGGAGCCCAAGGGACTGATACTCCGGCTTTACGGCAACGAAGAACATTTCAAGCGTATCGTTTTTGCCGTTCAGGGCTTTAAGCAGGCGGAATACACCAAACGGCAGCATTTTACCGTCGGATTTTTTGAGTGCCTTTGCAATGGACGGAACAAGCACGCCGAAGCCGACGATATTGCCGTCTTTATCCTTGATCGAGCAGATATAATCCAGATTGACCACAGGCACGTAGCCATCGATGGCGTGCTTGATCACCTCGGGCGTGAGCGGAACGGTGCCGTATAATTTGGAAAAGGCGATATCGATCACCTTAAACGCCTCCAATGCATCGTTATACAGCACCTTGCGGTTCTGATACGTTACCACCTCGTAGCCGTTTTTCTCGATCAGATGGTTGCTGATTTTCTCGAAGCGGGGATCTAATTTTTCCGGAACGCTGATGCGATATTCCACCCAGTCGATATCCTTTTTCAGCCCCAAACGCTCCATATGCTCTATGTAATAGGGATGATTATAGAAGGTGATGGAAAGATTTAATTCCTCAAATCCTTCGATCAGCATCCCTTCGTGATCCATATCGGTGAAACCGATGGGCCCCATAATTTCGGAAAGCCCTTTTTCCCTGCCCCAATCGACGACCCGATCGAATAATGCTTTTGAAACCTCAAAATCGTTGATAAAATCAAATCGGGTGAAACGGATCGCATTTTTATTCCATTTTTTATTATAGGCGTGGTTGATCAGCCCTGCGATTCTGCCGACGATTTTCTTGCCTTTATACGCCAAAAACAGTTTCGTTTCGCAGAATGCATATGCCGGATTTTTGACCGGCGAAAAGGTTTCCGCTTCGTCGCTTGCCAGGAACGGAACGAAATACTCGTTATCCTGATAGAGCGTATTCGGAAACTCGATCCATTTCTTTAAATCCTTTTTTGTTGTGACCTCTTTAATGATCAAATTCATAATCCCCATCCCTCTTATTTTTTATGCTTTCTTATAGAAGACCTTAAACACCAATAGCTCGGCAAGCAGACAAACCGGCAGCGCCGCAAAGAAATCAACCGCAGAATGCTGCTTGATAAACATCGTGGAAAGACAAATCAGAATAACGGCTATCACAACAAAAGCCTTCCAAAGTTTCGACACCTTCCCGGTTTTGAGCCAAACCGATGCGATCCCGATAGAATAAGCGCAATGCAATGACGGACACACGCCGGTATTGGTATCAAAGGAATATAAAAAGCCGATGCAGTCGGTTAAAAAATTCTCTCTCGGAAATGCGGCGGGGCGCAGGTTTTGGCAGCTCGGATATAGTATGTATACCGCCATTGCGCAAGCTTGCGTGATCATAATAAACGTTTGCAGTTTCTTAAAGCTATCTACGTTATAAAGCGCAAAATAGCCAAGCGAGAAAACAATCAGCGCATACCAAAACACATACGGCAGCAGGAACCACTCGCAAAACGGGATCAGATCGTCAAGCCCGCAATGAATGATATGGCATTTTTCTATGGGAATCAGATTTTCCGTTAAGAAATACAGAATAAAATATCCTACCCAGCCGAGAAGCAGCTTCAGATGAGAAAATTCCGGCGTGTTTATTTTCGAAAGCCGAAACCGGCGGTAATCAACAACGGGTTTTCTCATTTTTCTCCTCCTCCGGAATGTTTTTGGGATAATATTTTTTCGGAATATTGCGGTAGGTTATCACGGTATGCTCCGGTAAACTGCGGGCAATATCGGTGATCTCCCGCATCAGAGCATCGCAGATGCGGCGGCGTTCTTCCGCAAAGGGAGGCTCATTCGAGAATTGGATCGGCTTGCCCAAATACATCTTTTTGAGCTTCGGCGCTATGTAAAGCGGAACAAAGGAAAGCTCTTTACCGGTGCGTTTATAATAAAGGCGTGCAACGTCAACAAAGCCTTCCTGAAAATCGTATACGATATTATTATGCTTTTTATCGTGTTCGGGAAATATCACGATGCTTTTGCCGCTTTGCAGTTTGGTTATCGACTCCCGAAACGTGTTTAAAATCCGATGATCCTTATAAACGGCGATCGTGCGTGCATTATTGAAAATCAACACAGACAGGGACGGTATGATATAAGAGATCACTTTGAAAAACGGACGGAGTGCCTTCGGCTTTTGCGACCAGAAATCCCGATAGGCATATCGGGGCACTTCTTTCAGCTTCATCATCTCTCCGGCGCACCAGATATAAAAATGATCGGGAAGATATAATTCGCAGGCGATCGGCCCATGCATTTGCGTATGGTTGCCAACAATTACCAGCGGTTCATCGGGCAAATTCTCCAGCCCGACAACCTCTATTTTCGGATAAAAAAACCGAACCAAAGATTTAATGGCTCTGAAAAGCCATGGTTTTTGCCGTTTTTTCTTCAAAATATCCTTCCCTTTCCGTATCGACAGATTACTATATATTATAATAGTATAAAGCTTGAAAATCAACAATTTGTCGATTAATTTTGACACGATTTGAAAACTATGATACAATACTATCCGATGAAATGCTGTTGGAGGTTATTTATGATGAAGAAAGAATTATGGCAATCCATCAAATTTACGCTGTTTTCTATTTCCGCAGGCATCATTCAGGTCGGCTCCTTTTCGCTGCTTGAAATCTTTATCAAAAAATATTGGATCCCGTATTTGATTTCTCTGGTGCTTTCGATTGTATGGAACTTCACGCTCAATCGCCGCTATACCTTTAAGTCGGCGGCAAATGTGCCCATTGCGATGGCGAAGGTATTCGGATTTTATCTCGTCTTCACCCCGCTTTCCACCTATCTCGGTAATCTGGCAGAGGGCGCAGGGGTAAACGATTTTATTATTCTGCTCATAACGCTTCTTGCAAATTTTGTTTTGGAATTCCTTTTCTGCAAGTTTGTGGTATATCGCGGTCAGGAGGATACGTTAAAATAATAAGAAAATAACGGTAATATTACATAAATGAACCCCGACTTTCATACTATGAAGTAAGAAAGTTGGGGTTGATTTTTTTATGAGAGATGAAATGCAGGAAAGAGCTATTATGCTGGGCGAATATATTATAGCCACCGGTGCCACGGTGCGGGCGGCGGCCAAGGAATTCAAGATTTCCAAGTCTACGGTACATAAAGACGTGAGCCAGCGTTTGGAGCGGATCAATCACGA
>CAZIQE010000162.1:0-3746 GCA_964541385.1 uncultured Eubacteriales bacterium
ATTTAACAGAAAAAATGTTATAATATTCATAGTATTTGTTGAAAGGAGCAATAATTATGGCGTTTTTGGATGATGTGATCCGTAAAACTCAAAAAGCCGGCAAGGTGGTAGCGGATAAAGCGGAAGAAGTATATGACTACACCAAAACAAGTTATAATATTGCAAGTCTGGAAAATGAACTGGACGAAAAATTAAAAGAGATCGGAAGACTGGCGCTGGATACCGATATGAACGGTACGGAGCATACAAAAGAAACCGCCTCTTTCTTGTCGGAAGCGAAAGCCGTGCTGGCGAAGATCAACGAAGCCAAAAGGGAACTTGCTCAAATCAAAAATCAAAAGATCTGCCCGAACTGCGGCAAGCAAAACGAGAAAGACGCAAGTTTTTGTTCCGGATGCGGCGGAGATCTGTCTGAATAAAAAACCGAAAGCGAAACGGGAGTCAAACAATGCCTGAGTTTCAGCGCACTGTTTAACTCCCTTGCTTATTCGATGTGAAGTATGCACATAGGAGGTCCAACAGTTTGTCTAAAGCACAGAAAAACTTTTTAAGCGGCGCGCTGATATTAACGATCGCCAATGCCATGGTCAATGTGATCGGTGCTTTTTATAAAATCCCGCTTGCCAATCTGATCACACCGACGGGCATGAATTACTATAACGACGGATATCAGATCTATGCGCTTTTGTTCGTGCTGTCCACGGCGGGCGTGCCGGTGGCGATTTCCAAAATGGTCAGCGAGGCGATCGCCCAAAACCGCAAGCACGAGCCTGAAAAGATTTTAAAAAATGCCACGGTGATCTTTGGGATCATCGGATTTTTGATGTGTTCTTTGATGATACTGTTTGTCCGTCCGCTGTCCGGTCTGCTGCAGAACGGCGCAACGGTCAACTACTGCATTGCCATGATCGCGCCGTCGATATTCTTTGTGTGTATATCGGCGGTGATCAAGGGATATTTTCAGGGCTATAAATGTATGACCCCTTCGGCGGTCTATCAGGTGATCGAGGCCGCCTTCAAATTGGTGGGCTTAGGCGTGGTGGCCGTTATGGTGCTGAAGGGGATCACCGATCCGATGATTCTCGCCTGCGGCGGGATCTTAGGAGTGACCTTCGGTGCCTTTGCCTCTGCTGTTTTTATGGTGATCCGCTATTTGAGGGAAAACGAGCTGGGAGCCGATATTCAAAATTCGCTCCCCTCCCGGGCTAATAAAAAACTGGTTTCCACCATCATCACGCTGGCAATTCCCGTTTCTTTAAGCAACGCCGTTATGAGCGTGACCTCCACTTTGGATATGATCCTGGTGAAATGGAATTTAAGCGAATACGGTTTAAATAATAAGGAAGTGATGGCCACTTACGGAGCCTACGTGGGTTCCACCTCTTCCCTATTCAATTTAGTGCCGGCTGTTACCATTTCCGTTGGGATCGCCGTGTTGCCCTTTCTGACCGGTGCCTTTGCCGGCGGGAAAAAGGCGGAAGCCTATAGCAATATGCGCTCCTCTGCCAAGGTTGTTTCGCTGATCGCAATGCCCTGCGCTTTGGGTATGAGCGTGATGAGTGAGCAGATCGTGAAGCTTTTGTTCCGGCAAAGCTATTGGAGTGTTGGCATTCCCACCCTGCGGGCTTTGGCGATTTCCACCTTTTTCGTTTCTTTCGTATCGCTGACCGGCATCTTTTTACAATCGGTTGGGAAAGTGAAGACCTCTCTGATGACGATGGGGATCGGTGCGGTAGTGAAACTGACGGTGAATATCCTGGCGGTGCGGAATATCGGCATTATGGGTGCCCCTATCGGCACATTTTGCTGCTACGGAACCATTACCCTCTTGAATATTTTCTTTATTTATCGGTTTATGGGCTTTAAATTCCCGGTTCTATCCACCTTCCTGAAGCCCTTGATTTGCAGTATTATTTGCTGTGCCGGTGCCTTCGGCACCTCATGGCTGCTGATCAAAGCGGGTCTTTCTCTGAAGCTGGCTCTGTTCCCCGCCGTTGCAGTTGCGGCAGGGATTTATATCGCCTTGATTCTCGTATTTAAAGTTCTGAATAAAGAAGATATGCTATTGATCCCGAAGGGGCAAAAGCTGGGCGAGATTATGCAAAAGAGGGGTTGGCTTCATGAATAAAGAGGCCTTCAAAAACCGGGAGCATTATTCCTATGAGGATCTCCTAAGTTTAATTGAATTATTGCGCAGTCCCGACGGATGCCCTTGGGACTCGGTTCAAACCCATACTTCCATTCGGCGGGGCGTGATCGAAGAAGCCTATGAAGTGGCAGAAGCCATCGACCGAGAGGATCCCCGAATGATGACCGAGGAATTGGGAGATCTTTTGATGCAGGTTCTTTTTCACGCCAGCATTGCCTCTGAAAATAATGAATTTACGCTGGAAGATATTTATGACCGCATCTGCCGCAAGTTAATTTTCCGGCATCCTCATCTCTTTGGCGATGCGACCGATACGTCCGGTTCAACTGATGCGGGTTGGGAACGGCTGAAACGATTGGAAAAGGGGCAAACGACCCTGAAGGAAGAGCTGGAGGGAATCGCCCGCACCTTGCCGGAATTGACCCGGGCTGAAAAAATCGCCGGGAAGGTTTACGGCAAAGAAGATGCCGCTCCCCTTTATGAAAAACTGATCCGGCAAGCAAAATCTCTGCAGGATTCTCCCCAAAAGGAAGAGGCGCTCGGGGAGGTTCTTTTCACGCTTGCACGCCTTGCTAAGGTTTTATCAATAGACCCGGAGGCGGTTATTGGTGCAAAAAATCAAAAAATTATCGAAAATTCTTGATTTTTTTCAACATTTTTTCAAAAAACACTTGCAAAATGCAAATAAATGAGGCATAATTATAATCGTAAATATCACTCGTCCTAATCCGCGGGTGAAGTTAAAAAATTGGAGGAATTCAAAATGAACAAAGCAGAATTGATTGCTGCCGTTGCAGCAAAAGCAAACGTATCTCAAAAAGAAGCCGGCGTAGTTGTTGCCGCAGTTTTGGATGAAATCAAAGGCGCTCTGAAAAAGGGCGACAAGGTTCAGTTGGTTGGCTTCGGTTCTTTCGAAGTTCGTGCAAAAGCAGCCCGCAAGGGTAAGAACCCCAGAACCGGCGAAGAAATCACCATCGCCGCTTCCAAAACTCCCGCTTTCAAAGCCGGCAAAGCTTTCAAAGATTTTATTGCCTGAGTTCATATTAAAGCCGACGCATTGCGTCGGCTTTTTTATTGGAGGAAAATATGCGCATTGATAAATATTTAAAAGTAAGCCGCCTGATCAAACGGCGTACCGTTGCCACCGAGGCCTGCAACAGCGGGCGGATCACTGTGAACGATAAGGTGGCAAAGGCTTCAACAGACGTGAAAGAAGGCGACATCATCTGCATACGGTTCGGCGAAAAGCAATCCAAAGTGCGGGTATTAAAAATCGTTGAATTCATCAAAGCCGACGAGGCGGAAACGATGTTTGAAAGTGTTGATTAAAAATTGCTGTTTGGATATTATCCAAAATATCCAAACAGCACAGCGTGTCAAAAAAATCTATTTTTCTATTTTTGACACGCTGGGAGACTCTCAAAAAAGAGTGCCGAATTCGTCAAAATGATCCGAAGCTGTATATAGATACTGCGAGAGGTCATTTTGGCGGATAGCAGAAAATTTCATTCAAAACTCGGCTGCTGCCGAGTTTTTTCCTTTAAAAAGAACAATCAAAAAGAGAAGTGACTACCTATTTTATCAAGCAATAAAAATA
>CAZIQE010000163.1:0-5485 GCA_964541385.1 uncultured Eubacteriales bacterium
CAAAGTGCCGCCGAGGACTATATCTCCCAACTGCCGGACGGCTACCAAACGCCTTTGATGCGGTATTTTGAGCCCAACGGGCTGGAACTCTCCATTGGGCAATGGCAAAAACTCGCCATAGCCCGGGCGTTCTATTCCGATGCGGAGATTTTGATCCTCGATGAACCGACCGCCTCTTTGGATGCCATTGCCGAGCAGGAGATCTTTAATCAATTCGATCAACTGCGCTCGAATAAAACCACGATCTTTGTTTCCCACCGCCTCTCCAGCGCCACTATGGCGGATCAGATCATCGTTTTGGAAAACGGATGCCTGAGCGAAAAAGGCACCCACGCAGAATTGATGGAAATGAAGGGCAAATATGCCAAGCTATTTTCCACCCAAGCCAAGCGATACCTGGAATCTAAGAACAAAGCATAAGCCACATCAGACACTCAAAAAAGCCCTCGACTTGAAGTCGAGGGCTTTTTCTATTATTTGAAATTACATAATTTCAATATTCCGCAGGCTGGCATCAATTCTCATCATCAAAACGGCAACCTGCGCACGGGTGGCTTTCTGGGTGGGGTTGAAGTTATGTTTTTCATCGCCGCCGAAAAGACCGACCGAGCCTGCCCAAACGACAGCCTCTTTAGACCAGGCGGGAACCTTTGCGATATCCGCATAGGTCTTGGCGGAATCCACTCGCAAGCCGGCATCCTTATACAACCGATGCAGCACAAGGCAGAGCTCCTGGCGGGTGATATTATTGGTGGGATTAAACTTCCCGTCGTTGGTGCCCTTGAAAATACCCAGGGCACAGGCGATGCCGGAGGCTCTGTAATACCAGGTTCCGGGCTTCAGATCCTTCAAATCTTTCTTTACGATGCCGTTTTTCTTATAAAGATCGTTCAAATAGGTTTCAAAATCCTTATCGGATAACACCTTTGCATCCAGCTGATCCTTATAGCCCAGATAACGAACCAGAATCGTTGCAACCTCTGCTCTGGAAATATCATTGTTGGGGTTGCCGTTATTACCCGTACCGGTCATTACACCGATGATCTTGGTATACTGAACGCCTTTATAGAACCAGCTTTTCGGATTGGTCACGTCCCGATAGGGATTCCCGGCGGGAATGGGTTCATCATTTTCCTTCGGCCAATTTTTGCAGGAATCGCAATAATAGGACCATTTCCCGGCAGCCGTATCGGTGGGGCAGTAGAAGCGGATCTTGGTTTTGGTATGCGGCGTTTTCAAAAGAATTTTAGGGAAGCTGAAGCCGCAGCCGGTGCAGGCGGCAGTTGCTCTGCCCTCCTTCACACAGGTGGGCGTGCTCACAACCGCATCCTTGAAGGAGCAGGGCTCCGTTACGGTATAGCCGCATCTGGAGCAGACGGCGGTATGCTTGGAATCGGTGGAGGTGCCGCTATGATGCGTATACGTCAGAAGGTGACCCGGTGCCGTTTGGCTATTGGGCTCTTGCCATTGATACCCGCAAATGCAGGTATGCGTATAATAACCGGCGGTGGTGCAGGTTGCAGGCGTTTCGGTAGTGGAGACGGCAGTACAGCCCTCCTTTATGCCCGAGAAGGGGCAGCCGGAAACGTTACAATTCTTAAGATGCGTGCCATTGCCCTTCTTTACGTAAGTAAAGCCTTTAGAGTGCTTGCAGGCGATCTGTACGGTGATCAGGTTGGCGGGATTCTCATAATCGGTTCCCGCAATCAGCTCTTTGCTTTGGTTGGAAAGAATATATGCGCCTGCCTTCGCAATGATGGCATTTTCCAGCTTGGTCTCGCCGAAGGGGGCAGTATCCTTCACCTTCAGCGTTACGGTGGCAAGATCGGTAACACCGGGCATATTCGCACCGGTGCTCACCATCAGATGAATGACCTTCCGGCCTTCCTTTTCAACAATATTTGCCATGGTCATAGCGGAGGTGGCACCCGTTACGGATTCAAGGGCAAACACGTTATCGTCAACGGGAATATAAACGTCCATCCCGGCAAAGGGAACGGCGTTCATGAGATTCACGTCCAGAACCACGCTCTCCCCACGGTCTGCGGTGGTTGGGGCGGCGGTGATATCCAGCGTCATCTTCTGCTGATTCACGTGAACGGTATAGTCGGTAGTGTTGGGGTTATAGAGATTGGGATCCAAAGCCAAAACGGCATCGTTCGGAAGCGCAGCACCGGGCGTGGCGGGCACCTTGCTCTCATCCGTCCATGCCATATGATCGTTTCTGCTGTCGAACCCCACGGTCAGCACGCCGTTCACACCGGCGGCGAAACGGTAGTTCAGCTGCAGCTCCATCGTGGCAAGCTTAAATGATGCTTCAGCCATTTGCACGTTATTTACGGATGCGTCGGCAGAATATACAAAGAAGGAACCGGACGACAGATTTAAGGGGCCCAGAATAAATCGATCTGTTTCCAACGTGATCTTGGATCGATCGGCATTAAACGCTTCGTTCAGGGAGAATTGAACCCCCATACCGGAGCAGGGGACGTAATTATCCACATAGATGGCCGCCTTCACCGTTTCTCCCCGGCTCGCAGAATCCTTATCAAGCTCCACACGCAGACGCATCGGTTCTGCGGCAGATGCAACGGAGAAGGTGCATACCATAGAGAGCAGCATGGCAACCGTTAGAGCGATCGCACTTACTCTTTTTAACATCATTTTGCCTCCTTATGTTCATCCCAACCTGAATTTTCGGAAAAGAGAGGAAGCTCTTTCCCATCAGCCAAAACCCCGCTCAGAGGGGATTGACCCACTATTGCTTCTATTATACCAAATCTTTTTGAAAAATCACACCACTTTATGTGGCTTTTTTAGCACATTTTGCGTAATATTTGATTTAATCCAATACCAGCCGGATATCTGCGCCGAGGGCGGCAAACTTTTCCACGATCCGCTCATAGCCCCGGCGGATATGGTCGATATCCTCGATGGTGGTGGTTCCCTTTGCCATCAGCCCGGCGATCACCATAGCGGCTCCCGCCCGCAGATCGCACGCCTTCACGGGCGCACCTAAAAGCTTCCCGCCGCCGGTGACGGTGGCAACCTTGCCCGCCACCTCGATTTTAGCACCCATCCGGTTTAATTCCTCCGTGTATTTAAAGCGGCTGTCCCAGACCCCTTCGTTGATCTTGCTGGTGCCCTCCGCACGGAGCATCACCGTTGCCATCTGCGGCTGCATATCGGTTGGGAAGCCGGGATACGGCATCGTTTTCACATTGGTTTTTTTCAAGGGAGCGGCGCCGTCCACCAGAATGGAATCATCATATTCCGTGATCTTAACGCCCATTTCCTCCAGTTTATTCGTGATACACTCCATATGCTTCGGGATGATGTTTTTGATCAGCACCCGCCCGCCGGTTGCCGCCGCCGCCGCCATATAGGTGCCGGCTTCGATTTGATCGGGGATCACCGCATAGGAGCCGCCCCGCAGATAGGGAACGCCCTCCACCTTGATCACGTCTGTTCCGGCGCCCCGGATGCGGGCGCCCATCGAGTTCAAAAAGTTGGCAACGTCTACGATATGGGGCTCCTTCGCCACGTTTTCGATCACCGTCAGCCCCTCGGCTCTCGTTGCCGCCAGCATGGCGTTGATGGTGGCACCCACCGAGACCATATCCAGATAGATATCGTTTGCGGTGAGCTTTTCGGTTTTGCAGATCACGTCCCCGTGCTCCACCGCCACCTTGGCGCCCAGATTTTCAAATGCCTTGATATGCTGGTCGATGGGGCGTGCGCCCAGATGGCATCCGCCGGGCATCGCCACCGTTGCCTCGCCGAACCGCCCTAAAAGTGCGCCCAGGAAATAATAGGAAGCCCGGAATTTTCGGGCATATTCATAAGGAACCTGACTGCTATGCACCGGGGAGCAATCCACCTCCAGCGTGCGGGGATCCGGATGCTTCACCCGTGCGCCCATTGCGATCAGAATATTGCAGATATTATCCACGTCGCTGATATGGGGAACGTTTTCAATGCGGCAGACGCCATCCACCAGCATCGTTGCCGGCAGAATGGCTACCACGGCGTTTTTGGCACCGGCAATTTCCACCTCGCCGTTTAAAACGCAGGGGCCGTTTACGATGATCTTATCCATTCAATCACCATTCTTTCTGTTAACAAACTTCTTTACATTTTATAGTATATCATAGAGAATATGAAAAATAAAGGAGAAATATCGTTCTTTCTTATTTTATAAAAAGAATCCCCCGGTGTCAACCGGAAGTTGAACCTGTCCCTTTACCGTGTTGCATTTTTTGTCGAACCGTGCTATAATTTTTCTCATAAAACAACGTTTCCGGAGGATTTGATGCGAATTAACCCCTTGATCCATACCCTTTTAAAAAGGGGCAAAATATTGTTCTTCCCCCTGCTCCTATGCTACTTGGAGATCGCTTTGCATCTTTATGCCTATCGGTCTCTATCCCAGAATACGGGCTGGATTCTGATTTTTGCTCTGGGGCTGGGGTTCTTCTTCGCCTTTCTCGCCAATGCCTTCCCCCGAAGGGTCAATCTGGTGCTTCATTACCTTCTGGCGTTTCTCATCACCCTGGGCTATGAGATCCAGTTGGTCTATTTTGAGATTTTCAAAGGCTTTGCGCCCATTTCCTCCGTTAAAATGGGCGGTCAGGCGATAACCAATTTTGCCGATCAGACCGTGGAGGGGATCCGCTCCGCTCTGGGAATGATCCTCGTTCTTTTATTGCCCTTTCTCCTCCTTTGCGTGATCGGGATCCGGCAGCGGGCGAAATTCAGCCGCCCCGCCGGATGGCGGTTTTTGATTCCCTTAGGGATTTCCGCCGGAACCTTCGCCCTCGCTCTGGGCGTTATGTTCCTCTTTTTCTCCGGCTCCCCCTCGCTCTTCGATCTTTTCAATAGCTCCGCCACCTCCACCGACGTCAGCACCAGTAACTTCGGTCTCGGCATCACGATGGTGCAGGAAACCCGCTGGAGCCTTTTCCCGGAAAAGGAAAAGCTTTTTAATGAGCCCCTCTCCGTTAAAGTCTATGGCGATAACGATCAGGTGGATCCGGCTTTGGATTTCGTTTATCTCCATAACATTGCCGAAACCAAAGATCTGAAGGCGCTCACCGCCGCCCTTTCCAATATGCCGGTTTCCGAAAAAAATCAATATACCGGCCTTTGCGAGGGATATAATCTAATCGCCCTATGCGCCGAAGCCTTCTGCCCGGAATTTATTGATCCGGAACTGACCCCCACCCTTTATAAACTATCGAACAACGGCTTTATTTTTGAAAATTTCTACGCCGGCTTCCCCAATACGACCACCAACGGGGAATACGCCTTCTGCACGGGTCTTATGCCGGATCTTTCCCGGGGGAAAACCGATTCCAGCTTCAATCTTTCCGCCACCCATTATCTTCCCTATTGCTACGGCAACCTTTTTAAAAATAAGGGCGGCGTGGCGAAGGCCTACCATAACTATCTGGCGGATTTTTACCATCGAAACTATACCCATACC
>CAZIQE010000164.1:0-3325 GCA_964541385.1 uncultured Eubacteriales bacterium
GTTCAAATGCACAAATTTCGGCTAAATCTTTTATCTTCATTTTCCAATAATATCCTCAAGTTGATTTTTCAGATTGATCAGGCAATCGGACATTTTCGCCCGCCCGACAACAACGTCTTCCGCAAAAGCGTGGCAGGAGGGCGAGCCGCAGGCAGAACAATCGATCCCGGGCAGTTTTTCTTCTATTTTTTGCGTTTCCTGCATCTTCATCATCGCCTGCAATAAATCGGGAGCCAATTGCAAAACCGGATCATATTCAATGGCGGTATCCCATAGAAAATCCTGATCCTTCAAAGTGTAATCCTTAATATGATTGCAGGAAACCGGCATATATTTTCTCAGCTCCCGCACCCTTGTTTTTGCAACGTAGGGATTTTCGATCGTCAGGCAACCGCCGACACAACCGTTAACACAAGCACCCAATTCCACAAAATCCAGATCCCGGAGTTTCTCGTCTTCGATTTCTTCCAAAATCTTGATCACCGCTTCCATCCCGTCGGCGGCGAGATAGTGGTTTTTCAAAAGGGCGGTTGCCTCCCCGCCGGTATAGGCCCAGGAAATCCCGGTCAATCCGCATTCATTCAGAGATTTCGGCTGCGTGATCTTATTCATTGCCGAAAGCAACGGCTTATAAACGTCGGAAATCGCCAAAACGCCGTCAATCGAACAGGAACCGGCGCCCAGCGGCTGATGCATCGAAGTGACCTTTGCAGGGCACGGCGAGATAAAGAATACCCCGATTTTTTCCGTTGGAAGGCCTGTTTTTTCAATGGCTTCTCTTCGGGCAATTTCAGCCGCAATTTCAACCGGTGTGTGCACCGGGAGCAAATGAGGGATCAGCTTCGGAAAGCGAACACGAATCAATCGCACAACCGCCGGGCATGCCGTTGAAATCAAAGGTTTTATGCAATCCTCTTTTTCCAGATATTTCCGGGTAAATTCCGAAACCAGCTCTGCGCCCCGGGCAACTTCAAAAACAGTATCAAAACCGATATCCAAAAGCCCGTTTAACACATAGTCTATATTATCTAAATTATTGAACTGTCCGTAGAGAGAAGGTGCAGGTAATGCTATATTATATTCAAAGTCTTTCAGCATCGATAGTTTATCAAAGACCGCTTTTTTCGCATGATGCGGACACACACGAATGCATTCTCCGCAATCAATACACCGCTCTTTAATAATCATTGCTTTTCCGTCCTTCACCCGAATCGCTTCGGTGGGGCATCTTTTCACGCAATTGATGCAGCCTTTACATTTTGATGCGTCAAGAGTGACCGAATGAAAATAATCCATTCTTTTCCTCCTTTTTATGTATCTATACGAATGGTCAGAGTGGTTCCGACACCAAGCTCCGTTTCGATTTTCAAATCGTCGGAATAGCGTTTGATATTCGGTAGCCCCATTCCGGCACCGAAGCCGAGATTTCGCACTTCATCAGGCGCCGTTGAATATCCTTCCTGCATTGCCAGATCAATGTCTTTAATGCCGGGGCCTTTATCTGCCAAAGTGATGATAATCGACTGTTGGTTGATTTCAACCGTTGCGGTTCCGCCGTTGGCGTGGATCACCATATTGATTTCGCCCTCATACATTGCAATGGCAACTCTTCGTACAACGTCCGGAGAAAAACCAAGCTGCTTCAAGGTTTTCTTTACGGTTGCCGAAGCCTCGCCTGCGGTACTGAAATCTTCGTCGCTGACAGTAAATTTCAGAATGATCGGTTCCATTATACCTTGTCGACTCCTTCACAATATAATCCGTTTGTATAAAGCAAACCGCAGGCAGTATACATTCTATAATCAGATGCCATTATTGTAATTCCGTTTTTATCCGCCAAATCAATCACCGACTGATCCGGCATTTTTCCACGTACAAAAACAATGCACTTCATATCCATCATTTGCGCTGTACGCACGGTTTGAGCGTTAACAAGACCGGTTAAAAGAATACTTTGATCCTTAACAAACGCCAAAACATCACTCATCATATCAGAGCCGCAGGCGTTTTTAACCTCGCTATCCATCGCTCCTTCTCCGCAAAGAACCTTTGCATCCAGCAGTTTTTTTACTTGGGAAAGTTTCATATTTTTTCTCCTTTTTACAAATATGCATAATTTAAAACATTTTTTATTTTGTAAATTATAACATATTAACAATAAATTATCAAGATATTATTGTTCAAAATGTGGTTGACATTTCACTCTTTCAGTCCTATAATTAAAACAATTTTAAATAAATAAGAAAGTTAGGTGCATACTATGCGAGTTTACAATTTTTCCGCCGGTCCGTCTATGCTTCCGCTCAAGGTTCTTGAGAGAGCAGCCAATGAAATGACAGAATACGGCACATCCGGCCAATCTGTTATGGAGATGAGCCATCGTTCCAAGGAATACGGTGCTATTATCGCCTCAGCGGAAAGCTTGCTGCGTGAAGTACTTTCCATCCCCGATAATTATAAAGTTTTGTTTTTGCAGGGCGGTGCTTCCAGCCAATTTGCAATGATCCCCCTGAATCTTATGACCAAGAATAAAAAGGCTGATTACATCATCACCGGTCAATGGGCAAAGAAAGCCTTTAAAGAAGGCTCACGCTACGGTGCCTGCCGTGCTGTTGCTTCCAGCGAAGATAAAACCTTCTCCTATATTCCGGAGGTTGAAGGGCTGGATCTGGATCCGGAAGCCGATTACGTTCATATTTGCTATAACAACACCATTTACGGCACAAAATATTATAAATTGCCCGAAACGGGCAACGTTCCTCTGGTTGCCGATATGTCCTCTTCCATTTTAAGTGAAGAAGTGGATGTTTCCAAGTTCGGCGTTATCTATGCCGGTGCCCAAAAAAATATGGGTCCTGCCGGTTTAACGGTTGTGATCATTCGGGAAGATCTGATCGGTGAGCCCCAGGAAATCACTCCCACGATGTTTACTTATAAAACCCACGCTGAAAACGGTTCGATGTTCAACACTCCCCCCACCTACGCAATATATATCCTGAAATTGGTTCTGGAATGGATCAAGGAATTAGGGGGAATCAAGGAATTAAACAAGATCAACGTGAAGAAAGCCAAGCTGCTTTATGATTTCCTGGATCAATCCGAGATGTTCCATCCCACCGTTATGGGCGATTCCCGCTCTTTAATGAACATTCCTTTCGTTACCGGCAACGATGAGCTGGATAAGAAATTCATTGCCGAATGTACGCAAAACGGCTTTGTAAACATTAAAGGTCACCGTTCCGTTGGCGGAATGCGTGCCAGCATCTATAACGCAATGCCCTATGAAGGGGTTGAAGCCCTGGTAAACTTTATGAAGAAGTTCGAA
>CAZIQE010000165.1:0-1577 GCA_964541385.1 uncultured Eubacteriales bacterium
TGCAGAGGGTATTGATGCGAAAGCTTTCCGGATAGAAATATTGAGAAAAAACTAATATTTTCATAGATCACGCTCTGTTTCTATAATGGATTGTTTCAGCGTTTTTTTGCGGTATTCCTCTTGGTACGTGCTCATTTTCTGGTCATAGTACATATTGCCGAAGGCTTTATTGATCAGCCCGGAGCAATGGCTGAGGATCTTTATGAGCCAGGTAAAGCCGCGAACGATGCGGATCTTTTTGCCGTGGGCGTCTGCGATCAGTTGCGCCAATTCGGCGGTGCCGGCATACTCTGCGTTCTGGGGGCAGAAGATCCCGGCCTCCCCGTTTGCGATCATCAGCCGGATAAACTCGGTGAGATTTTCGATATAGAGCATCGAACGCCGGTTATTCACCGCCGGAAAGAGGGGAAGCTTTTGAACCAGTTTTGCCAACATCGGGTAATTCCCTTTACTGCCGGGGCCGTAGATCATCGGCGGCCGCAGGATCACCACTTTGAATGAGGCATCGTTTAAGGGCAGTAATCCGTTCTCCGCCTGCACCTTACTGTCGCCGTAAAAATTAGCGGGGGCGGTTGGGGTATCCGCCGTGATGACCTTCTCTTTTCCAAGGGGAGCGCTTTCGCCGTATACAATGGCGCTGCTCATAAAAATGAACTGCTTAACCCCATCGGCCTTGGCTTTTTTTGCCGTTTCCACGGCAAGATCGGTGTTGATCTTATAATAAAACTGCTTCCGCTCCTCCGAAACCCTTCCGGTATCGGAATGGGCAATGCCCGCCACGTGGAAAACGGAATCGTAGCCGGAAAAATCCTTATCCCGCCAACTGCCGTCGATCATATCAACGGTATCCGCCTGATAGGCTTCCGGCCATTGGGCTATATAGTTTTCAAAGGCGGTGCCGATATAACTATTGGCGCCGGTGATCAGAATTTTTTTCATTCTTCTTCCTTTCCTTTCTCTTTCTCTATTTGGCCGGTGCCGCCTTCCACAACGCCATCGTGTTTCAAAACCGAAACGATGGTGCCGAAGAAGCACTTGCAGTCAAAAAGAAAACTCATTTTTTCGGTGTATTCGCCGTCTAATTTGGCTTTTTCTTCGATGGGCAATTCGTCCCTGCCGTTGATCTGCGCCCAGCCGGTGAGACCCGGGCGGATATCGTTTGCACCGTATTGATCCCGCTCGGCGATCAGATCCTCCTGATTCCAAAGGGCGGGGCGGGGGCCGATGATCGACATTTTTCCCGTGAAGATGGACCAGATCTGGGGCAGCTCGTCCAAAGAGGTCTTTCGCAGGATGCGGCCGCTTCTGGTGATCCATTGATCGGGGTTATCCAGCATATGGGTGGGCATATTCGCAGGGGTTTCGGTATACATACTGCGGAATTTCGGCATCATAAAGGTTTTCTTATGCGCACCCACCCGCTTCTGCCTAAAGAAAACGGGTCCCTTGGAGTCGCACTTTACGATGATGGCTATGATCAGCATCGGCAGCCATAGGATCAATAATGCGATTGCAGATAAAATCAGATCGATCAGTCTTTTGAAAAAATTTCTATACATGGGTAATCTCCTATTTTC
>CAZIQE010000166.1:0-2705 GCA_964541385.1 uncultured Eubacteriales bacterium
AAATGAAAACCAAAGCATTGGATATGACCCAAGGACCATTTTTCAAAAAAATCCTATTATACACCCTGCCCATTATAGCAACCGGGATTTTGCAGTTATTGTTTAATGCGGCGGACTTGGTGGTGGTCGGCAGATTTTGCGGGAGCGTTTCGGTGGGTGCCGTGGGTGCCACAGGCTCGCTGATCAATTTGATGGTGAATTTCTTTATTGGGTTTTCCACCGGCTCCGGTGCAAGGGTGGCGCACGCCTTAGGTGCGAAGCAGGATAACTTGGTTCAAAAAACGGTGCATACCGCCATCCCCTTAGCCATTGTCAGCGCAATGCTCCTGATGGTGCTGGGTCAGCTGACATCCCGCCCGATGCTGGAGCTGATGGACACGCCGGCGAAAAATATCGATCTTTCCGAAACCTATATACGCATTTATTTATGCGGCGTGCTGGGCAGTTTGATTTATAATTTCGGTGCTTCGATCCTGCGTGCCGCCGGCGATACTCGGGGACCCTTGATTTATCTGAGCGTGGCGGGGGTCGTGAACGTGGTTTTAAACGTGGTGTTTGTTTATTTTTTCCATATGAACGTTGCGGGCGTTGCCCTGGCAACCATCATCAGCCAATATCTTTCCGCCCTGCTGGTGGTGCTGGCGCTGATGAAGCGCACCGACGCCTGCAAGCTCTGCTGGCGAAAGCTGCGGTTTGATCCGGACGCCCTAAAGCAGATCGTGAAGATCGGCTTGCCCGCCGGGATCCAAAGTGCTTTTTTCAACATTTCCAACGTGATCATCCAATCCTCCATCAACGGCTTTGGCTCCGCAGTATTGAACGGCAATGCGGCGGCAGGCAATATCGAGGGTTTTGTGTATATCGCCATCAAATCCTTCTCTCAGGCGTCGCTGAATTTTACCAGCCAAAATATCGGCGCAAATAAGGAGCATCAGGTCAGGAAAATAATGGCGGTATGCTTCGGCTCCGTTACGGTGACCGGCTTGGTGCTGGGCGGGCTGGCGAACCTCTTTGCCGAGCCCTTACTCTCGATCTATATCACCGACAGCCCGGAATCGATCCAATGGGGGGTCACCCGGATGCTTTTTGTGAGCCTCCCCTACTTCCTTTGCGGACTGATGGATTCCGCCACCGGCTTCTTAAGGGGCTCCGGTGCTTCGTTTTGCGCAATGCTGATCACCGTGATCGGTGCCTGCGGGTTCCAAATCGGCTGGATCTTCACCATTTTCCAGATGCCGCAATTTCATTCTCTGGAATGGCTCTTGGTCTCTTATCCCATCAGTTGGGTGATCACCTTCAGCACAGAACTGGCGGTTTACTTCATCCTTACAAACAAACGAAAAAGGGCAAAATCGGCGGCATTGCCTGCGCCGAATTAAAGCCCGCCAAATCAAACAAAAAATTAATGCGATAGAAGTTTCTTTTTTTCTTCTACCGCATTTTTGCTTTTTTGCCTTATTCTTCCACCATTTTTTCGGGCTTATAGCGTTTCGTGACCCTGGTATTGATCTTGATCTCCGCTTCGGATTTCCATTGGCTGATCAGGGTATCAATTTTATCCTTCCGCAGAGTTTCCAGAGTGGTTTGCCGGGTCACGCTGTCGAACACTTCATCGGCGGTGCCGTCGTAGCGTTTGATGATGATATAGCCGGTGTCGATCTCCAGCTTTGCCACGCCGCCCACCTCCAGATTCAGGGCGGTGTCGGTCAATTCTTGCGTGAATTCTCCGTTATCGGAGATCACCATCCCCTTCTCCAGGGTGGAGGTATCCTGGCTATACATCGAGATCAGATCCGGGAACAGATCGGTGCTGCTCTCCCGGGTGGCGGAGGCATAAGCCTCCTCCGCCTTTTGCTTCAACGCCTCCAGCTCCGCACCCTTCAGCTCTGTGCCGTAGGTGGGATCGTATTTCATCAGAATGATCGCCCTCACCAGAGCGTTATGAACGTTATAATAATCCTTGATATCCTGATCGGAGGTTTCAAATTCGCCGCCCTCCCCGAAATAATGGTTCAAAACCTTGGTTTTTTTCGAGGCGTCGTAGATTTCGGTCAGATATTCTTCATAGGTATAGCCATCCTGCTCCAGCTGCGCAGAGAAAACGCTCATTCCCCCCGCCTCGGCGGTGATCTCCGAGAGCGCCCGGGTCATATTGCTCTCTTCCTCCGGAGAAAAGGAAAGCCCCAACCGATCAAACTCACGGGCGTAGAGCTTGGCGTTGATCAGCTGCTCGTTGACGGAGTCCGTAAAAACCCCGCTCATCGTGGAGCCGTCCTCCATTTTTTCGGTCCAGAATTCTTTGGTATCCTCCTCCCCGGTATTGGAAAGATAAGCGCTCTTCAATTGGCGTGCCTGGCGGGCGTAATCATTTTCGGTGACCACCTGCCCGTCTACCTTGATGGCGTAGGTTTCTTTTTTGCATCCGGTGAGGCAAAGGGTCAGGCAAAGAACTCCGGCAAGGATGAAACGGAATTTTTTCACGAAAGATCTCCTTTATGATTGATAATGATTATAATTCAGTATAGCATTCCGCCGGAAAAATGTAAATATTTATATTGTGAACAATTCGGAATTATGGTAAAATAGCCTTATGAAATTAACGGTACAGAAAAACCAAATATTAACCGTAACGGTGGAGGACTATACCGCCGAAGGGTTCGGGCTGGCACGCTTTGAAGGGTATGTGCTCTTTATCCCCGGCACGA
>CAZIQE010000167.1:0-2799 GCA_964541385.1 uncultured Eubacteriales bacterium
GGAACACCGTCATATGCCGCTCCTTCCGCATCCGGGAAACGGCATCCCAGAGAAGCTTCCTTGTTTGAGGATCCAGGCCCGTGGTCGGCTCATCAAGGATCAGGATCCTGGGATTATGAAGCAGCGCACGCACAATGTCGATCCGCCGCCGCTGACCGCCGGAAAGCTTCCCCACGGGGCGTTTCATCAAATCACGAAACTGAAGCAGTTCATTGAGTTCATCAAGCCGCTCCTCCAACGCTTTGCCGGCTATGCCGTATAACGCCGCCCTGCCGGCGAGGTTATCCCGCACCGTGAGATTTTTGTCCAGTACGGAATTCTGGAACACCACGCCCAGATTCCGCTTCACGGAATCTGCATCCCGGTCTGAATCCGTGCCGCAGATTTGGATGCTTCCGCTATCCTTCCGAAGCTGTCCGCACATCATATTGATGGTGGTGGATTTGCCTGCGCCGTTGACCCCAAGGAAGGCGAAGAGCTCCCCCTCCTTGACCCGAAAGCTCAGATCCTGCACCGCTTTTACCTCTCCGAAGGATTTGTTCAGATGGTTTATTTCAATAATGTTTTCCACGCTTTATCACCGTGCCTTTCTCTAATTAAACGTTTTTTAATTTGCCGATCCGGCAACAGAAACTCTCGCAGGAGGCATCCGGCTTCCCCGAGAGCGCCTTGAGCTCTTTTTCAACGCCGGGCAATCGGTTTTTCATATAGTGAACGTAAACAAAATCCACCCGCCTCAGCCGATCCCGATACTCGGTTAAAAAGGTTCGGATCGGGGCGCATACGGAAAAGACCCAAACCGGCGTGCAGACCGTGATACGTTCGTAGCCGGAAAGTTCCCGATCCGGGGGCAGAATTTCCATTCCCCACCGGTGCATCCCATACCGCCCGCACCACCAGAAGCCAAGCGTGCCGGACACCCGCTCATCGGTTTTAAGTTCCAGAATATCCGCACCCGATGCATTCGCCTTTTCATAGGCGATTTTTTTAACGTACCCCATTCTTGAAAAGAAAACGACCAGTTCATCGGGATTCGTTCCGATTTTTGGGTATGCGCTCTCGTCAAAATGGAATTGCGTTTGCCGATAAAAAACAAGGCAGCTATACCCCGTTATCGCCTGGAGCAGACCGAACACAAAATAGATCGTGGACATAAAATTCGGCGGGAACATATAAAACTGAATGCAGATCCAGAGCATCAGGGTGATTCCGAACAGCATTCCGAGCCAAATGCCCGATTTTTTCTTCCGGAGCAGCAAAACCGCCGCCGTGAGGTTCGTGAGCCCGTTGACGATCAAAAGCGCAATGCCGGAAAAAACGAAATCCCGGAACAGAAGATCCGCCAGAGGCAAAACCTGAAAAAAGGGAAGCATCGCATCCATTCCCATAGCCCTGCCGGTGGGATCCAAGAGCATCCCGGCACTCCCGGCAACCGCTCCGAGCCCGATAAACAGCGTCCAGAAAATGAGAAGCCTTCTGAAACGGTGATATCGAATCGTTTCTTTTGAAATTTGAACTTTTCTTGCCATTTCCGCTCCTTTCCGAGCCTAAACGGTTCCTGCGTAGTTATTAAAGCCGCCGGGAACAACGGTGTTTGCGCCCGGAACAATGCCGGTTCGGGCATCCTTCGGTGCCCTCAGGCACATTAAAAGCCCCCGGCAGAGGCTGCCCAGCTTTTGCGCAATCTCCTCCTCCGAAAAACGTACCGTTCCGGTGGCGCAGAGGGCGGCGATCCCATGGGCATAGATCCAGAGGTTTTCATAGAGCCAATCCGCCTCGGATGCTTCAATATGGAAGGTTGCCGTAATGGCGGAGCGGATCTGCGGCATATGCTGCTCCTGCTTCAGAAAATCTATGGTGCTGCTCTGCTCGCTTTTGCCCATAAAGAGGAGGCGGAAGAGATTGGGCTCCTCTGCGGCGAAGCGGATATATTCCATCCCCAAGCCCTTAAAGGGCGGGATCATGGAAAGCCCCCGCTCGGCATAACGGTTATAAAGTCTTTTGGCTTCCTCCGCTGCGGCGGAGCGAAGCTCCTCCACGGTTTTGAACCAGGTGAACATCGGGCGGGTGGAGGTTCCCATACGCTTGCCGATTTCCTTTGCGGTGATCGCCTCCGCTCCGCTCTCCCGGATAATCTCCAAGGCAACGGCAACGATTTCCTCTTTGCTGAACTTCGCCTTCGGCGGCATATCCATCATCCTTTCGCAATCATCGTTATGCAACTATCGTTATGCAACAATTATAATTCTTCTTTTTCTCTTTGTCAAGAGAAAAAATAAACTCCCCAACCTATGTTGGAGGGGGCAGCGTGTCAAAAAAACGCTATTTTCTATTTTTTGACACGCTGGGAGACTTTCAAAAAAGAGTGCCGAATTCGTCAAAAACGACCCGACGCTGTATGTAGATACTGCAAGCGGTCGAGTTGGCGGATAGCAGAAAATTTCATTCAAAACTCGGCTGCTGCCGAGTTTTTACCTTTAAAAAGAACAATAAAAAAAGTGAAGTGACTACCCCTTTCATCTTACAACAAAAAGAGGTAGTCACTTTATTATTCACTCATTTTCTGCGGTCGGTGCCTTTTTTGAGAGTCACACCTTATGCTTTAGTAAAGGGCACTAACTTTGCCCGGTCAAGCGCAACCATAATGGCGGGAATGAGGATCAATTGCAGAATAATGCCGGGGATCGAATTCAGAAATGCGCCCGCAATAAACATTTTAATGTTAAATCCCGAGCCGTTCCGGCCGAGAATCAACGCCTGAGCCACGCCCCAAACGGCTCTGCCCGCCAGCATTGCGAT
>CAZIQE010000168.1:0-2597 GCA_964541385.1 uncultured Eubacteriales bacterium
CCCTCCTGGGACGGCGTGACCAAGCTGACCTTTGAAACCGCCGACTATAATGCCGCCTACGATGGCTTGACCGCCCCCGAGGGGCTCCTGATCCGCCGTGGCATTGAATTCGGAATGACCCCGGATAACGAGGGGGACTTGAAGCGGGATCTGGCTCGCCGCCCCTTTGATTTCGTGTTGGGCTCCGTGCACTTTGTGGATGGATTTGATCCGTATTTTGAGCCCTTCTGGAAAAATCAGGCACCGGAAACGGCTTGCCGCCGCTATCTGGAAACAACGTTGGCTTGCGTTAGGGCGCACGATGATTTCGATGTGTTGGGGCATTTAACCTATATCTCCAAATGCGCCGCCAACCCCAATCCGCCTATTCAATATGAAGACTTTCCGGAATTGATCGATGAAATTCTGAAGGCTCTGGCTCAAAAGGGCAAGGGGATGGAGATCAATACCAGCGGACTGGACGATCGGGGCGTATTCCTGCCCGATGAAATGATGCTCCGCCGCTTTCGGGAACTGGGCGGCAAAATCATCACCGTTGGCTCCGATGCCCATACCCCCGGCAGGGTGGGGCAGCATATTGATCAGGCTCTTTCGGTGGCAAAAGAGCTCTTCGGCGGGGTCTATACCTTCGCAGAACGCAAGCCTATCTTCCATAAACTATAAAAAGAAAGCACCCAACGGGTGCTTTCTTTTTTATGATAAAGGATACATATAATTCTCAATCAGAACGGATTCGCCTTGTAAACTGGCTACAATCGGGATTTCAATTTGATATTTTCCATTCGGCAAAGCATCTAACCAAATCTCTCTGCGGAGCTCTATTTTATCATATTGATCGGAGTTTAACCGTTTTGCAACCTCTTGGAAGGCATAGCTTTCCAGAGATTCCTTCGTGATCCCGGATAGCAGAGATTTGTCGAAATCCTTAAAGTTCTCTCCCTGCGGGGCACGGCTGTAATTTACTGTGCCATTTGAGCTCAGCGTAACGATACAAAAGTCGGCAACGAGAAAATCGTTGTAAACCAAAGCGTAATAGATGTCATACCTTTGATCGGCTTCAAGGTAGCTGCAGCGGTGAAAACGGTACCCCCTTAAATCGCCGTAGAAAGCGGCAATATGGCGATCTGCGATTTTCTTTGCCTGCTCTTCGGTGATGACCGGTTCTCCCTTTTCAGGCAGATCAAGATTGGAGAAAGAAATGAACTTTCCATTTTCGTCAAACTGATATTGATCCTCTCCGTTGCGGTAGTAATCAGTGTAAGCGTCTTTGTCTTCGGGATCCGATTTTTCCGATTTCCAATAGGTCAGATTGATCGTGGTGCCGTCTGCGGAGGTCCAGGTTTTTAACCTGGGTGCCCGAGGATTTTTTTCAATATAGGGATCTTCATTTCGGTTGCCGGGGAAAAAGTGCCCTGCGGTAATGCCCAATGCGGCTAATAAAACCATTGCTATGATCATAAGGGCAGTCCGTAATTTTCTGTTTTTCATTCGAATTCCTCCAATGATAAAAATAGGGCTCCCACTTATATTATAGCAAAGAATGAATTTTTTCCCAATTGACGAAGTCCATAAAAAATAGCTTTTAATTTTTGTTTATCTTGTACAAAAGTTATAAAGAAAGTAGAAAATAATACTGCAAAAAATAAAAAAGTACCCACCTTGACAAAACAGATGATTTATGATATGATACACGCTGAATCAATCTGTAAAGGAGTTGATATTGTGGATCCCCTTCCCCGAAGTTGCCGGAAGGATGCCGTTTTGTTGCCTTCGGAATATAAGGACTGTGTTTGGATCCGGTGCTTTCGCCGTGTCTGCCGAAATTAGGCGGGAGCTCTTTTGATTCGATAACAGCGCACGTTTATTATTTTGGAGGTATTTTTAAAACTGATATGATTCAGCAATTATTATTACAATTCATTCTGATTTTAGTCAATGCGTTTTTTGCCGCAACGGAGATCGCCTTAATTTCTCTGAACGAAAAGAAAGTGAAGGCACGAGCCGAGGACGGCGATAAAAAGGCGGCAAAAATGCTCAAAATGATCGAGGAGCCCACCCGGTTTCTTTCCACCATCCAGATCGGGATCACATTGGCGGGATTTTTGGGCTCCGCCTTTGCCGCCGATAACTTTGCCGATCGGCTTTCCGCTTTTGCCGTTGCAAAACTGAATATCCCCGCTTCTCAAGGGGAAATCGTGAATACGGTCTCCGTGATTTTGATCACGCTGATCCTTTCCTTCTTCACGCTGGTTTTGGGTGAATTGGTGCCGAAGCGGATCGCAATGAAGCATAAGGAAAAATTGGCAGATGCGGTTTGCGGCTCCATTTCCGGGCTGGCGTTTATTCTGAACCCGATCATCTGGCTGTTAACCGTTTCCACTAATGGTGTTTTGCGGCTTTTCGGCATTGATCCCCATGAAAAAGAGGATCCCGTTTCCGAAGAGGATATCGTATTGATGCTGGATGCGGGTGCGGATGAAGGCAGTTTAAATGAGAATGATATCGAATATATTAAAAACGTTTTCAAGCTGGATGGGATGACCGCCGAAGACGTGATGACCCCCCGGCGCTCTATGGTGATGGTGGCGAAGGATGCC
>CAZIQE010000169.1:0-7328 GCA_964541385.1 uncultured Eubacteriales bacterium
TAGGTCACCTGGGCGGTCTTCACCATCGAAAGCTGGGCGGTCATCGTCTCTTCCAATTGGGCAGGCTCCATACTTTCATCGAAGCCCAGCATTGCGGTGATGCTCTGGGGGATGGTTTTAGAGGGGATGACGATCACCTGCTTTTCTTCGGAAAGTTCCTTTGCCTGTTCCGCCGCCAGAATAATATTTTTATTATTCGGAAGCACCAGAACGATCTCGCTCGGGGTCTTATTGACGGCGTCCAGAATATCGGCGGTGGAGGGGTTCATCGTCTGCCCGCCCTCCACAACGGTATCGATCCCCAGATCTTTAGAGAGCGCCGCCAGCCCTTCGCCTGCCACCACCGTTACAAACCCATAGCGTTTTTCGGCGGGTGCAACGGCGGGCTCGGGGGGCTGCTCCTTCTGGCGTGCCCGGAATTCCTCCTTCATATTATCAATTTTCAGGTTCACCAAAGAGCCGTAGCGCAGAGCCTCTTCAATGGCCCTGCCGGGATGGTTGGTGTGAACATGCACCTTGATAATTTCGTTATCCGGCACGCAAACCACGCTATCACCGATGGACTCCAGATAGGAGCGGAGCTCGGCGGGGTTATCCTTTTTGGCGGTTTCGTCCACGGTAACGATATATTCGGTGCAATAGGTAAATTTAATATCCTCTTCCCGCAGGGCAACGTCGTCCACGATGGTGTCTTCCACACGGATTTCTTTTTCTTCGGGCTCAACGGGCTGCCCCTGAAGGGCACGCAGAGCACCCTCCATCACAACGGCAAAGCCCTTGCCGCCTGCATCCACCACACCGGCTTGCTTCAGCTGCTGCAGCATTTCGGGGGTGCGTGCCAGCACTTCGTTTGCCTCCTGCACGTAATAAGCTAAGGCGTCCGTTACGGAAACGTCCCCCTCCACGTATTTTGCCAGCCGCTCGGCTGCCACTCTGGAAACGGTTAAAACGGTGCCCTCGGTGGGCTTCATAACAGCCCGATAGGCGGCCTTCACGCCCAGATCCAGGGCTTCGGCAAAATCCTTGGCAGAGGCGGTTTCCTTGCCCTTCAAGCCCTTTGAAATGCCCCGGAACAGCAGGGATAAAATCACGCCGCTATTGCCCCGGGCACCCTTCAGCATCGCACCGGCGGCACGGTCGGAGGCCTCGGAAACGGTGCAGGTTTCGGGCAGATGCTCCAATTCCCGCTTGGCGGCGGAAATGGTCAAAGACATATTGGTACCGGTGTCCCCATCGGGAACGGGGAACACGTTCAATGCGTTGATAGCGGCCTTCTGGTTGGTAATATGGTTGCATCCGGAGATCACCATCTCGCAATACTGTTTACCTGTTATCATACGGTCGATCTCCTTAGTTCGCTTTCATTCCGTCAACAAAGATATTGACTTTTTTTACGGTGAAGCCGGTCATCTGCTCCACGTTATATTTTACTTCTTTTGAAATGCTCCGGGTCACGGCGGGCAGATTCACGCCGTAGAGCACAACGATATGAATCTCCACCACGATCCCGTCCTCCTCGGGGATCACCGTTACGCCTTTTTCATAGTGATTTTTCTTTAAAAGCGAAACGATCCCGTCGCCGGCAGATTTGGCGGCCATTCCAACCACGCCGTAGCAGGTATTGGAAACGTGACCGACGATATTGGCGAAAACAGATTCCGTGATATTGATAGTACCGTTATGGTTATTCACGATCATAATTACAAACCTCCTTATGGATTTAAAGTCATACCTACCTATATTTTATAATAAAACGGTAAAAAATACAATAGTTTTTTATCTTTATGAAAAAACGTCGGCTCAGTCCCGGCAGGAAAAATAGAGAATTTGCCGATTTTCGGCGGCGTTTTCCAAAAGCGTTCGGGCAGCATTCAGCCGGGCGGGATCCAGATTTAAAAAGGGATCGTCTAAAATCATCGGCAGTTTCACGTCGGTTAAAAGATCGGCTGCCGCCAGCCGGAAGGCAAAATAGACCGCATCCCGGGTGCCGGCGGAGAAGCGCTCCGCCTCATAGGTGCCGGCGGGCGATTCCAGCGTGATATGAAATGCCGCATCCATCCTTAATCGGGAATATTTTCCGTTTGTCAGCGTTTCAAGGTATTTTCCGGCGGTCTCGCAGATTTTGGGGGAAAATTGGGTGTTCATTTCCTCGTTGGCGGCTTTTAGCCATTCGATGCTTTTTTCCAGAGCGGCTTGCTCCGCCCTGCCTTGGGCATAAGCTTCCTCCCCGGCGGCGATGGAACGCTCCAGCGTTTCATATTCCTCCCAAAGGCGGCTTAAATCGCCGGGCTCCAGCTCCCGATAACGGTTCAGAAGCAGATCATACTCCTCCTGCAGACGGTGGAGGCGGGCGGAAACGGTTTCGACATTTTCCGACATCAAAACGGCATCCTGCGCCAACGCCTCCCATTCTGCCCGGGTCTTGCCTCGGAGCAGGGCGTTTTTCTGCTCCTCCAACAGCCGGGGATCGTTTTCGCTTTCAAAAACCCGCCAATCCACCCGCAGATCCTCCAATTTCCGAAGGGAGGTGATGCCGGTGGCATCCTTCAACCGTTGCAGTTCGACATTTTTCGACTCATAGTCCCGGCGTGCCTCTTCCTCCCGGCGGCGAAGCTCCTCCTGCTGACCGAAGAGGCTTTTCCGGCTCTCCCAAAGGGCTTGGTATTGACCCCATTTTTCAGCCAATTGAGTCAGGCTCCCGGCTCCGTAGCGGCGGCAAAGGGCAGTTTTGCGATTGCCTTCGTACCAAAGAAATCCCGCTCCCGCCAAAGCAAGGATGCCGGCGGCTCCCAACAGGATCGGGCGGTAAGCCGACAGGAGCACGCCGCCCGCTATGCATAAAAGCGTCAGCGTGAAGAAAAGGAGCCCCAACGGCACGCCGATCCCTTTCTTTTGCGCTTTTTCCAGTTCATCGCCGGTATGGGCGGTGAAGCCGAAGGTATGCAGGGTCTCATCGGCATATTGCAGGCGGAGCCGGCTTTCCTCCCGCTCCGTTTCCGCTCGGTTCCAAAGGGCTTTGGCGGTTTCCTCCGCCGCAAAGGCGGCAGAGAGGGCTTCCATCTGTTCCCTGGAAACGGCGGGGCGGGTTCGGGCAGTTTTCTGCCGTTCTTCCAGTTTTTCCAGTTGTTGCAGAATTCGAAGCGCATCGCTCTTTCGGGCGGCTTGCAGAATTTCCTTCTCTTTTGCCGTTTGCTCCCGGTTTTCTCGGAGTTTTTCGCTGATCTCTTCGCTCTGCCTGCGGTCTTTCTCCTTTGCGGAAAGCGTTTCCCGCAATTGGGCAAGCTGCACCCGGCGGTTTGACAATTCCTCCAGAAGCCGATCCAGCGCACCGCCCCGCTTGTCCCATTTGGCATAACGGGTTCTTTGCTCCTTCAGAGCCTTGAGCGCCTGTTCATAGGAAACGCCTTCGTCCCCGGAGGATGCCAGATTTTTCAAAGCCTTATCCAAGCCGTCGGTATAGCCGAAGGGCAGATCGCCCTGCGTGATGCAAAAGCTGCGCAGAAAGGTCTCGCCGTCTAATTTTAAGAAATAGGGGCCCGGTTGTTGGCGGGCGGGCAGGGGAACCTCTTCCCCGGTTTGAGCGTTGAGGAGCCGGGTTTTCCCGGTGCTTTTTTCGGTGCGGGATCGCTCGATCCGCCAAAGATGCCGATCCAGCTCGAATTCTAAACTCCCCGCCATCGGTGCGCCGTTCCAGGGAAAATAGCCTTTCAGCCGCTTGGCTTCATAGCCGTAAAACATATAATAAATGAAATGCACCAGCGTGGTCTTGCCGAATTCGTTGGCACGGCAGATGCGGTTTAAGCCCTTTTCGGGCTCCAGAATGAAATTTTCCAAGCCGCCGAACGAGAGGATATGAATTTTCGTGATCTTCATCGCTCTGCCCCCTTTAACGCCTGCAAACCCAGCTCCATTGCCCGCTCCAGAGCCGGGCGTGCTTCCGGCGGTGCGGCGGCGATCTCCTTCAGAGCGTGGCGCAGGAAGGCTCCTTGCAGGGTGTTTTGCTGCTGCAAAAGGTTTGGATCCTGCGGGCGCACGCCCAGCCGGCAAAGGTTTTTGATCTCCCTGCCGTGGCGTTTTTTATAGCTTTCCGCAATGGGGGCGGGATCGATCGGCAAGCAGCCGCTTAAAATCAGGCGTGCCAGAACCTTCACCGGCTTTCCGCCCAAGGAATAGGTTTCCGGGATCTCTAAAGCTTCCATACGGCGGGTGATCTCTTCCTCCGAGCGGCAATCGGAAAGATCGAGGGGATATTCCATCAAAACCCGCTCCGCAACGGCGATGGGGCGGGCGGAAATACTGCCGATGCCGTCGGTTTCCAATATCCAAGCGTATTTTTCGCCGGTTTCATCCCAGCCCCGCCCTTGCGGCGTGCCGGGCACCAAGAGGCGGCATCCGCCCAACTGGCGGGTTTCCGCCTTATGGATATGCCCTAAAAGCGCAAGTGTCAGACCGCTTTCCGCCAAATCCTCGGCGGAAACCGGCTGAAATTCCCCGCCGCCGAACTGGCCGTGGAACACGCCGATGCTCAAGCCCGCCGGCGCCTTGAGCCCCGAAAGAGGCGATTGCGTGCTTTCCCGGCGGGCGGAAGAACGCCCGACCAGAGAAATTCCCCGGAGGGAAAAGCAGGCACCCTCGGCGGGGAACACCGTTACCCGCTCCGGCAATTGCCGGTAGAGGGCGGTTTCCTCTAAGGAATCGTGGTTGCCCGCCGCCAGAAAGATGGGGCAGCCGGGCTCCGCCAGAAGCTCTACCAATCTGCGGGCGGTTTCCTGCTTCGGATAGTGGGAATCCAAAAGATCCCCTGCGATCAGCAAAGCCTCGCACCCTTCCCGCTTTGCTTCCTCTAAAATCCGTTCCAAAAGGGGCAGATCGGCGGGCTCTTTTATATGGAGATCGGCAGTTGCCAATAGTTTCATTTTCTTCACCTCGCTTGATTTCCTTCCTTTATTTTAATGGTTTATCGGGAAGGTGTCAATCGGAACTTTCGGCAACGTCTTTTCAAAAGTGCCTAAATCCTTGACTTTACCGCTCTGTTTTAATATAATATAATGTATGAATACACCTACGGAGGGAAAAAACTTGGATAATAAAAAGATGGTAAAAGAGATCACAGCCATGGACGTGGATTTCGCCCAATGGTATACCGATATCGTGAAAAAGGCGGATATGGCCGCCTATTCCAACGTGAAGGGCTTTATGATTATCCGCCCCTATGCCTACGCTATGTGGGAGCTGATGCAGGGCGCATTGGATCAAATGTTTAAGGAACTGGGGCATGAGAATATTTTTATGCCCATGCTGATCCCCGAGGGTCTTTTGAATAAGGAAAAGGATCACGTGGAAGGGTTTGCGCCGGAGGTGGCGTGGGTCACCTATGGCGGAAGCGAAAAACTGGAAGAGCGGATGTGCATCCGCCCCACCTCCGAAACCTTGTTCTGCGATCACTTTAAGGACGTGGTTCATTCCTGGCGTGATCTGCCGAAGCTTTATAACCAATGGGTGTCCGTGGTGCGCTGGGAAAAAACCACCCGCCCCTTCCTGCGCACCAGAGAATTTCTCTGGCAGGAGGGGCACACGCTCCACGCCACGCAGGAGGAAGCGGAAGCGGAAACTTTGAATATGCTGAATGTTTACGCCAAATTCTGCCGGGATTATCTGGCGATCCCCGTGGTGAGCGGGCGGAAGACCGATAAAGAAAAATTCGCCGGTGCCGAGGCCACTTATACCATCGAGGCGCTGATGCACGACGGCAAGGCGCTCCAGAGCGGCACCTCCCATTATTTCGGGGATGGGTTCTCCAAAGCCTTCGATGTGACCTTCACCGATAAGAATAATAAACTGGTGCATCCGCACCAAACCTCCTGGGGCTGCACCACCCGCCTGATCGGGGCGGTGATTATGACCCACGGCGACGATAACGGACTGGTGCTGCCGCCGATGGTGGCTCCCATCCAGGTGATCATCGTGCCGGTCGCTCAGCATAAGCCCGGCGTTTTGGAAAAGGCCGAAGAGGTGCTGGAACGGGTTTCCAAAGTCGCCAGAACCAAGATGGATGCTTCCGATAACAGCCCCGGCTGGAAGTTTGCGGAATATGAAATGAAGGGCGTGCCCATCCGCCTGGAGCTGGGCCCCCGGGATATTGAAAACGGCGTTTGCGTTTTGAGCCGCCGGGATACGGGCGAAAAAACCGTTGTGAAACTTGAGGAACTGGAAACGGCAATTTCGGCTCTCTTGAAGGAGATCCACGGGAATATGCTGAATAAAGCGTTGGAACGCCGCCTCAGGATGACGCACACCGCCCATAATCTTGATGAAATGAAGGAGATCGCCGAAACCAAGCCCGGCTTCATCCGGGCAATGTGGTGCGGGGATGAGGCTTGCGAAGTGCAGTTGAAAGAAATCTGCGACGTTACCAGCCGGTGTATGCCTTTTGACGATCAGGAGGAAGTGGCGGAAACCTGCGTTTGCTGCGGGAAGAAAGCCAAGAAACTGGTTTATTGGGGCAAAGCGTATTAAATAAAATCCCGGCACAGCCGGGATTTTATTACTTTTTTGCAACTTATGCAACATTTTTGCAATTTGAATCGTAATTATTTTAGAAAGGAGTCGGGACTGTGGCTCTGAGAACCGAACTGATCCAACGGATCATCGCCGAAGAAGGCCCAACTGTTTATCGGTTGGCGATGGCGCAAACCCGCAATTCTGCGGATGCCGACGATATTTATCAGGACGTGTTTCTTCGTTTTTTGAAAAATGAACCCGCCTTTCAAAGTGTGCAGCATCAGCGCGCCTGGTTTATCCGGGTAACCTTGAATTGCTGCAAGGATCTTTTCAAGCGTGCCCATCGGAACGATCTGCCCATGGATCACGCCCGAAACGCAATGGCGGTTCCCAAGGAATATGCGGAATTGGCAGAGGCTCTGGAAAAACTGGATGCTGCCCATCGGGCGATGATCCACTTATATTATTTTGAAGGGTATAAAACCGAAGAGATCGCAGAATTTATGAATATGAAGCCCGCTACTGTTCGATCCGGGCTGGATCGGGCACGGAAAAAGCTCAAAAAAATGATGGAAGGAGAGGAAGCGTATGTTTAAAGACGATTATAAAAAGATGTTTCGGGACGTGAAGCCGTCTGCGGAATTGGAAGCCGAAACCTTAAACCTGATGCTGGAGCTTCGGGATCACCCTCCTGCTCCGCCCGCCCCTAAAAAGAACCTGAAGCCCGTCTTTATTACCACCGCCGCTTCTGTTGCCGCCATCTTTCTGTTTACGCTGATCGGCGTGGGATTTTATAACGGCGTTATCAAAAAGGAAAAAGATTACTT
>CAZIQE010000170.1:0-2717 GCA_964541385.1 uncultured Eubacteriales bacterium
ATTGGGGCGCGCCCACCAAAAGACCCACGGCACCGTAGCGGTTTTTATGCCCCCACGGATCCCGTTCCGGGATCACCGGAGTTAGCGTTTCACGCCGGACATCGTTGGCATATTCCTGCGGGATGCCGATCTCCTTTAAAACGACCTGCCCGCAATCGGCGAGCAGATGGCAGGGTTTTAAAAAGGCAAAAGTGACGGTACGTTCCGGGCGCAGAGTGCCCGGCGCACAAACACCGGTTTCGCCGTTCATTCCGCTCGGCAGATCGATGGCAATGACCGGAGCCTTCACCGTTGCAAAGAGTTGCCGCACCGCCGGCGGCAATTCGCCCCGGAAGCCGGTGCCGAAAACGCCGTCTACGACCAAGGAATAGCCCTTCGCCGATTCAACGAAGGGGATGCCCGCCGCCAGGCATTTTTGATAATAATATTCGCAGTCCGGGGATCGCTTCCCCTCGCCTACCGGCAGGATTGCCGGTTGATAGCAGGCCTGAAGCAAAAGCGCCAGAGCATAGGCATCACCGCCGTTATTGCCGAATCCTGCCAACAAAAGAACCTTGGAAAGACCCCGACGATCCAGCGCATCGGAAACTTCCTCATAAAGAGCCCGACCTGCATTGCCCATCAACTCCACGGAAGAAAACAATCCTTCCTGCACGGTGCGCAGATCCATTTCCTTCATTTCGGCGGGGGTTACCAGCTTCATACCCGTTTCCCCCGGGCACGGACTTCAAAAACCTCCAGCACGGCTTCTGTTGGCTGGAACAGAATACAAACCTTTTCATCCTTTGCATTGCGGGTGATCCAATAATATTCCGGTTCTTCCCCCTGATGGCTCAGAAAGGAGCGCACCTTGACAGGCGGATTTTTCAGATCGCTTAAAAGACCGTAGCTTTCCGTTTTGGCAATATCCGCTTTCAATAACTCTTTTCGGCGTTCCTTATTGATGATTTTCGTGAAGGTGATCTCATTTTCCAAAAGGGTGATCTCATATTCAAAAAAGAAGGATAAAAACAGCCGATACGCCAGATAACAGCATCCGGCGCAAAGCAGGATCCCGATCAGACCCAGAAACATAATCAGAAAAACGCCCACTACCATCGGGGCAACGGTATAGAGCAACCGTTTCATCTGATCCTGAACCGTCATTTTATAAGGCAAGCAATATTCAATGAAATTTTCCAAGTTTTTAGCCTCCAAACGGGTTTATTTTTTATATTTTAGCACATATTTCCTTCCTTTTCAATGAAAAACTATTGATTTTATAAAAACATTATGATAAAATGAGCAGGTGAAAACGCAATGATCGGGCGTTAAAGCTCCTTTGATCCCCCGGCAGAGAGAAGATGCCATAGGCTGCAAGCATCTTTCGGAAGGGCAACGGTTCTATTTTCAACCCGGGAGCGGTGCCCTTGAAGGGGCAACGGCGGCCTGCCGTTAGCAAGGCGATGAGTGCCGGCGAATTTTGCCGGAATCAGGGTGGTAACACGGGTTGATCAGGCTCGCCCCTATTTTGGGGGCGAGTCTTTATTTTTTGTTACTATTGATTGGAGGATAGATTTATGAAAGAAAAACTGGAAAGCATCCGTGCAGAGGCACGGGCGCAACTGGAGGAAGCCCGAACCAAGGCTGATCTGGAAGCGATCCGGGTTCGCTATTTGGGCAAAAAGGGTGAATTGACCGCACTTTTGAGAGGAATGGGCGCACTTTCCCCCGAAGAACGCCCCAAAATGGGCGCAATGGTCAACGAGCTGCGGGGCGAGATCGAAGCCGCTTTGGAAGAAAAAGGAAGCGCTCTGGAGGCGGAAGAACTGGAACGCCGCCTGCGGGAAGAGCAATTAGACGTTACGGTGCCCGGGATTGCGCCGGTGCCCGGCAAAAAACATCCGATGACCCAGGTTTTGGATGAAATCAAAGACATCTTTTTGGGGATGGGATTTCAAATTGCAAGCGGACCGGAAGTGGAATTGGAGCATTATAATTTCGAAGCATTGAATATGCCCGCCAATCATCCCGCCCGGGATACGCAGGATACCTTCTATATCACCGATAAAATCCTGCTCCGCACCCAAACTTCCCCCGTTCAGGTGCACGTGATGGAAAGCCAGAAACCGCCCATCAAGGTGATCGCACCCGGTCGGGTTTACCGTTCCGACGAGGTGGACGCCACCCACTCCCCTCTTTTCCATCAGATCGAAGGGCTGGTGGTGGATAAAAACATCCGGATGAGCGACCTGAAAGGAACCTTGGAGCTTTTTGCCAAACGGCTTTACGGCGAGGATGCCGTGGTGCGCTTCCGCCCCCATCACTTCTCCTTCACGGAGCCCTCTGCAGAGATGGATATCCGTTGCTTTGCCTGCGAAGGAAAGGGCTGCCGCCTTTGCAAAAACGAAGGTTGGATCGAAATTCTGGGTGCCGGTATGGTACATCCGAAAGTGTTGAAAAACTGCGGCATTGACCCCGAGGAATACAGCGGGTTTGCCTTCGGGCTCGGATTGGAGCGGATCGTGATGCGCCGCTATAATATTGATGACCTCAGATTGTTCTTTGAAAACGATCTGCGCTTTTTAGAGCAATTTTAAGGAGGGAATGAGAAGATGAACGTAACAAAAGGATGGCTGGCTGATTTTCTGGAGCTTCCGGAGTCTGCCGCCGATATTGCAAAAGATATGACGATGAGCGGCTCCAAGGTGGAAACCTTCAGCTGCTGGAGCGATAAC
>CAZIQE010000171.1:0-1885 GCA_964541385.1 uncultured Eubacteriales bacterium
GATGATATCGCCGTAAACGTCTGCAAACGGAAACACGCCACCAATATGCGGGCGTCCGGTGCCGATGAGGCTCTGCGGCTGATCCCGCCCAAGAAGATGAGCCTGGAGGAATCCATTGAATTTATTGCCCAGGATGAATATATCGAGGTAACGCCTAAAAATATCCGCCTCAGGAAGCAAACCCTGAGCAATGCGCTCCGTTTGAAAGAAGCCTCTAAAAAGAATAAATAATTAAAACCCCCTTTTTGCAAAAAGGGGGTTTTAAAATCCTCTAAAAACTTCCGAAGCGGCAATTTTAGCCGGTAAAAAAGGGGTCTGCTTTACTGATTTTTGATCACATCATCTGGGAAAACGGAGGCTCGCATCAACTCCACCGGGTCAACGGATAATGCTTTAGCAATGTTAAAATAAATATCTAAAGAAAAACTTTTAGCCATACCGGGAGCTTCAATGGCACTAAGCAATGAACGACTGATCCCAGCTTTCTCTGCAAGTTTTTCTTGTGATAATCCACGAATTCTTCTTAATGTTGCGATGGAAACCCCCAATTGAATTAAACGGTCACGATTATCAAAAGAAATATAGCTCATTCCGATTTCCCCCTAATGATTTGATTGATATCATTAGTATAATTTTATGAGCAAAAAATAGCCGTATTTATTCATAAACACTTGATTATATTTGTAAGCAATGATAATATATTAGTAAAAGATTGCTTTAAATAAGTGGGGGAGAGCGTTTATGAAGCCATATATTGTTTCATTTTTCAGTTCGACGGAAACGTTTGATGAGTGTTATGAATTGTATCGGATTATGAATAGCCTTTATGAGAACGATAAGAAAGTTTGGTTTTTAATTGATGGGCGCACAGAATTAGGAAAAAGTGTGGCGGCGGCGGTATGTTCTATGATTGAATTCGGTGCCGAAGATTTTATGTTGTTTGATTACCAGGAAATGATGAAAAAACATTCCGGGACAGGAAATAAAATAGTGGATATTTCGAATTTAGTTTTTGTTCAAGTAGAAAAAGAAAATGAAAATACAGACCCGGTAGTTTTATATTGCCGTCAGCAGGAAAAATTATATTTTAATCTATGTGAAAAATATTGAAAGTTTTCGAGGGGGGGTCAAGGGGGGAGCCTTTTTCAAAAGACTCCCCCCTTCAGTATTATTCCAGAATGTTTGCCAGTAATTCCTGCGCCAGCAGACCATCTTCGAAGGTGGCGATGGTGGGGTCTTCGTGCCCGGTATAGAGATATCGGGCGAAATGGAGCAGGGAGGAGGTATGCGCATCCTGAAAATCGCCCAGAGAATCCCGGTAGCCGGGATACATCAATTCCTTCAAAAGAGCGTTATCGGCTCGGCAGACCGTGGATCGGCGGGCGGCCAAATCATAGTGATGCAGCTCATAGGGGCGATCCAGATCGATGGAAAGCTGACCCTTTTCTCCGAAGAGCGTCAGCGTGCGGCTTCGGCTGTCGGTGGCGTGGATGCGGGAGGTTTCCAGGGTGCCAGGCACGCCGCCGGCGGTGAGATGAAGGACGCCGTATTCATCCACTTCGTTCCGATCGGTGAAATGGATGCCTTTGGTGCCGCTTCTGTATTCCGGTTCGCCCAGAATAAAATAGATGAGATCCACAAAATGAACCCCCAGATCCAAAAGGGATCCCCCGCCGTTCACAGCCTCCATCCGCCAGGTTTTGGCACGGGGCAGAAGGTAACTATCGTGCAGGAAGCAAGCCTTAAAATCAAAAAGCGGGCCGATCAGATCCAAATGCTCCTTCATCAGGTGAACCGCCGGCACACACCGGAATTCAAACGCCATCGCCGTTGGGATCTCCTGCGTCAGATCGGCAAAAAGCTCCGCCTGCGCCAGATTGGCGGC
>CAZIQE010000172.1:0-5739 GCA_964541385.1 uncultured Eubacteriales bacterium
GCGTTTCCGATATGAACGACGTTGTGAAGATGATGCGTTATCTATTGGAAATGAACGTTGAAGGAACCTTTGACGTGGATGCCGCAGATATCAACGGCGATCAGGTGATCGATCTTCTGGACGTTGTGGATCTCTGCCATATTCAAAGTCAAAATCCATAAATCAGACTGCCAAAAAAATAAGGCTCTATAAAAAATCCCCCGGGCGTTGAACGCCCGGGGGATTTCGGTTTCTACTTATGATAGGATTCGCCGGCATTGATTTTATGGGCTCGGTAGAGCTGTTCCGCCAGGATCACCCGCATCATCTGATGGGGGAAGGTCATAGGGGAGATGGAAAGCCGCCGCTTGCAAAATTCCTTGATTTTCGGCGAAAGACCGTAGGAGGAGCCGATGATCAATGCGATCTCGCTGAAGCCTTCCGCCGGCAGATCTGCCACCAACTGCGCCAGCGTCTCGCTGGAGAGCGGCTTGCCCTCCACGCAAAGTGCGATGGGATAGGCACGGTGGGGGATTCTTTTGAAAATTTGCTCCGCCTCTTTTTCCAGAGCGGCTTCGATTTCCTTCGGGGCAGGCTTATCGGGCAGGGGGCATTCCGGCAGCTCGATCACGTTCCACCCGCCGAACCGGCTCATTCGTTTGGCGTATTCCTTTTCCGCCTCTCTCCAATATTTTTCCTTTAAACTGCCAATGCAGATCACCGTACATTTCATCTTTCTTAAATTCCTATAGTTCAATACAAGGGCAGAAGGGTCCGCCCACTTCCAGTTGAATATCTTCAATTCCGTATTGCTGAAAAGCTTCCAACACCGCCATTTTCGCCGTCATCGGCGTATTGTTATGGTCGCTGAGGTGCGCCAGAACAGCGGTTTTCAAGCTTCCCTCCAAGGCCTTCAATGCCAGAAGCGCAGCGCAGTCGTTATTGGAAAGGTGACCTCGGTCAGAGCGGATCCGTGCCTGAAGCTGGGCAGGGTAGGGGCCCAGCGCCAGCATTTGGGGATCATAGTTGCTTTCCAAAACGATCAGAGAACAGCCGGTGAGATATTGATTCATTTCCGGCGTGATCTTGCCGGTATCGGTCACAAACCCGACCGATTTGCCCTCAATGTCGATCCGGTAGCCAAAAGAGGCGCAAACGTCGTGGCTGGTGCGGATGGGCGTAACGTGGAAATTGCCGACCTGAAAGGGCTTGCCGTTGTGGTCGATCCCCTCTGCCTCGGCGTTTGCCAAAGTGGTTGCGCAGGCGTAAATCGTGGGGTGCTCGTGCTTTAAAATCTGGGGAATGGCTCTAATGTGGTCGATATGCTCGTGGGTCAGCAAAATGCCGTCTAACTGTTGCCAGGAGAGAGAACATTCTTTCATTCTTTCGGTCAACAATCGATAACTCACTCCGCAATCGATCAGAATTCCCCGCCCCTCGGAGATCAAAACCGCCGCATTGCCCTTGCTGGATGAAAATAAGGAATAAAACTGCGCCATAAAAACCTCAAACTTAAAATATAATGCGTTGGACTGATGTCCAACGCATTTATTATAATAAATTCTTTAAAGAAAAGCAACTGTCAAAAAGAATATAAGCCAGAGCCGCCAGCAAAAAAAGATCCGGCTCCTCTTTGCTCCGAAAGATGATGAACATCACCGCCAGAATCAGAAAATCCTCCCACTCCGCCGGTTTTTTCGGAGGAGACGGGGGCGGGCAGGGCTCTTTCGGCGGCAGAGGCTCCGGGGGCGGTGGCGGCGGAGGCTTGGGCTTGGCGGGCGGCTTGGGCGGCGGATAAAGCTGACCATCGGATTGCAGATGAATTTCCATCAGGATCCCCCCTTCTGATAAAGCTCCCAAAGCCGCAGGAGCTTTAAGATGCGAATGGCTTCATCGGCTCTGCCCTGCCGCTCCGGGCGGAGCCAGGGCTTCAGAGCCGCCAAGAGAGAACAGCGGCGATCCGGCTGGCGGTTCAGATCCCCCATTGCCGAAGTGATCCTCGTCAACATCCGGGGGTCCAGCCCCCCAAAGATGCCCGCCAAATCTGCGCCGGAAGGATCGGCAGACGGGCTTTTGGGTTCAGCTCCCAGGAAGGAAGAGAGCAGACCGCTCAGTTCTGATCCAGTAGTTCCTTCATTCTCTGCTGCACCTGGGGGCTGTTCAGAAAATCCCGGGCATCTCCTCCGCCGGAAAGACCGTCTACCAGGGTTTGAAGATCGTCGCCACGCAAATTCTTTTGGATGGTTTCCATTTGGTTTTTATCCTTTAGAATGCTTTTCACCTGCTCCTGCTGCTCCGGCGTTAAGGCATTGGTGATCTTTTCCAATAAGGCTCGTTTTTCCTTTTTGTCCATTTTTTTGATTTCATCCATAAAATCGGATCCGCTCATTGATATTCTCCTTTCAAAATATATGGATTTCCTATTCCTTTTCCCTTTATTTTATGCTAAAATGAACATAATGAGAACAAGGGAGTAAAAGAGATGCGTTTGATTGTTGTTTCGGATTCCCACGGTCGCCGGGAGCCCATCGAGCGATTATACCGCCAATATCCCAACGACGGCGTGATCCATCTGGGGGATCATATCAGCGATGCCCAATGGATGCGGGAGCGCACCCAGGGTCATCCGGTTTATGCGGTGAAGGGGAATTGCGATCCCTTTGAAGAGGGGCAGGAAGAATTGATTCTGGAATTGGATGGCAAGAAAATCCTGATCTGCCACGGTCACCGCTACGGCGTGAAAAGCGGATTGGGGCAGCTCTTGGCGGCGGCGAAAGCAAAAGGGGTCGACGGTGTTTTCTTCGGTCATACCCATCAGCCGTTGATGGAGCGGCGGGAAGGATTATTGGTATTGAATCCGGGCTCTTTGAAAATGGGCGATTATGCGATTATTGAAATCGAAGCGGGGAAGCTGAAGGGAGTGTTACTGAATTACTATGAATAGAGAAGAAGTGATGCGCCAATATAGCCCCCTGGCACTCGCTTATCTGGGGGATGGCGTTTATGAGCTCTACGTGCGGAGCTTCGTGCTTTCCCAGGGAAACCGGCAAAATCATAAGCTGCACGAAAAATCCAAGCATTTTGTGAGCTGCGAGGCGCAGGAGGCATTTTTGGAAAAAATTATGCCCCATCTTTCATCGGATGAGCAAGAGATCGTGCGCCGAGGCAGAAATTCAAAAAGCCATTCCAAGCCCCGCCACGCAGAGTTGGGTACATACCACGCCGCCACCGGTTTTGAGGCTCTTTGGGGCTATCTCTATCTGGCAGGGGAGCAAAAACGGCTGGATGAACTATTTGAAAGGATCATAACGGATGAAGAATAAATCTTACTGGAAATATGCCGGAAGTATGGTGATCATTGCGCTGGGCGCCCTGCTCTATGGTCTGGGCGTAACGGTTTTCATCAATCCGCATCGGGTGCTGTTGGGCGGAGCCACCGGGCTGGCAACCATTATCAATGTGCTAACCGGTCTGCCGCTTGGATTGATGGTTTTGGCAATCAATCTGCCTTTATTGATCGCTTCCTTTTTTATCCTGGGTAAGCGGTTTACGCTGATGAGCCTGGGCGGCACCCTGCTGATCTCCATCGCCATGGAGGCCACCGCCTGGATCCCCGCCTTTGAAGGGGAGCGGATCCTTTCCACTCTTTGCGGAGCGGCTCTTTCCGGCGCCGGCGCCGCTTTGATGTGCGGTCATGGGATGACCAGCGGCGGCAGCGATCTTGCCGCCTTATTATTGCAGAAAAAATTCCCCGCCATCTCCTTCGGCGGGCTGGTGCTGGCGATCGACGTATTGGTGATTTTAGCGGGCGGGCTTTTATACCGGGAGCTGGAAACGGTTCTTTATTCCTTATTGCTCGCCGTGATTTACACGGTCGTTTTGGATGCTTATCTGAAGGGGCGTACTGCCGGTCGCTTTGCGTTTATCATTTCGGAAATGCCGCTGGAGGATGCCATTATGAAAGAAACCGACCATAGCGTAACGATTATAAAAGGCATCGGCGGTTATTCCCGGGAGGATCGGAACGTGCTGTTTTGCGCCTTAAAGCCCGGCGAAGAGCGTCTGCTCCGCCGAACGGTTTATAAACTGGATCCGAAAGCCTTTATGGTGGTGGGCGAAGCCACCGAAATTCTCGGCTACGGGTTTCAGGAACTCAAAAACGAGGCGATCAAATGATCGATTATCTGAAGGAATGGGTGGATCTCTCCCGCTGCGTCGGCACGCCCGCAACGGAGGGGGTGCGCTATAATCCCAAAAAAATCAGCCGGGCGGATTTTCTGAAAATTCTGCCCTTTGAGGTGCGCCCCAATCCCTTTTATGAGAAGGGGTATATCATTTGCGGCGGGGAGCCAAACGGCAACCATCCCTATCATCAGGCGGGGCTCTATTATTTTCAGGAGCCCAGCGCAATGAGCGCTGTAACGGCTCTGCAACTGAAGCCCGATGATCGGGTTTTGGATCTATGCGCCGCACCCGGCTCTAAATCCACCGCAATTGCGGCAGAATTGGTCGATGGGCTTTTGGTGGCGAATGAGATCAACGCCAAGCGAGCCTCCGCCCTCCGCTCAAATTTAGAGCGAATGGGGGTCGCCCGTGCCATCATCACCAACACCGACGGAGATCATCTGGCGAAGGCGGTTCCGCAATTTTTCGATAAAGTACTGGTGGATAGCCCCTGCTCCGGTGAAGGGATGTTTCGAAAATATCCCCGGATTTTAGAGGAATGGACACCGGAGCTGGTGGATCTTTGCGCCCGGCGGAGCCGGGGCGTATTGGAGGCAGGTGCCAAAGCCCTGAAGCCCGGCGGGCGGTTGGTTTATTCCACCTGCACGTTTAATTTGGAGGAAAATGAAAAAACGGTTTCCTGGTTTTTGGAACGCCATCCGGAATTTCAATTGGTTGAAACCGGAATTCAAGGCGGATCGCCCGGTTTTCTGGGTCTGAAAAAGGCGTGCCGGATCTTCCCGGGAGCGAACGGCGAAGGTCATTTTGTTTGTGCGATGATACATACCGGGGAAGGGGGGCGAAAACCGTTGCCTCCCATAAAGCCGGAAAAACTCCCGGAAGAGTGGTGCTTTTTAAAAACGGTGTTAAGGGAGCCGAAAGGGAACCTGATCCGCCGGGGCAATTTCTGCTATCTGGTGGATGAAGATCTGCCGGAATTGAAGGGAATTCCCGTTTTGCGGGCGGGTATTCAGGCTTTAGAGCAGGTGGGGCGCCAATGGAAACCGGCGCATCATTTGGCAACCTGTTTCCCGAAAGAGCGGTATCCGTTCTTTGAAGATTGCACTTTGGAGCGAGCCTTTTCTTATTTGCACGGCGAAGTTATCCCCTCGGGCGCAAAAGGCTATGGCGTGGCTTGCGTGGAAGGCGTGCCTATGGGTTGGATCAAATCCGGCAACGGTCAGGTCAAAAATCATTATCCGAAGGGATTACGTATTTTTTAGCACGATGGCGGACGAGCCAAAAAGAGTGCCGAATTCGTCAACTCGACCCGAAGTTGTACGAACGGGGCTCCCCGGCAAAGCCTTGCTTTGTTGGGGTAAGAAGGAAAAAGAAAGAATGGAGTGGATTTTGCGTTAAGCAAAAGGAGCGGATTTTCTTTCTTTTGACGTGGCGAGAGGTCATTTTGGCGGATAGCAGAAAATTTCATTTGAAACTCGGCTACCGCCGAGTTTTTACCTTTAAAAAGAGCACAAAAAAAGGGATGTGACTACCCATTTTATCAAGCAATAAAAATAGGTAATCACATTATTATTT
>CAZIQE010000173.1:0-3579 GCA_964541385.1 uncultured Eubacteriales bacterium
ATAGGAATAGGCGGCAACGGCAATGGGACCCAGCAGATCCGGCGCCAATTTAGAGGTTACAAAGATCGCCGTGGGACCGTCGGCACCGCCGATAATTCCGATGGAGCCGGCTTCCGCTTCGGTGAAACCCATATAGCGGGCGGCTACAAAGGTCAGGAAAATACCCAACTGCGCCGCCGCACCCAGCAGCAGGCTCTTGGGGTTGGCGATCAGCGGTCCGAAATCGGTCATTGCCCCCACGCCAAGGAAGATCAGGCAGGGATAAATGCCCAGCTTTACGCCCAAATAGAGATAATCCAAAAGCCCGGCGGAAATTTCCTGCACACCGGTTCCCAATAACGTTTTGCCTACGTAAAGTGAACCGTTTTGAACCGTGGCTTCCAGCATATCGACTACGATACCGGCATTTTCACGAATGATCTCGCCGGCACTGTTTATGATGGCACCGTTACTGCTGATGGTGGCAATACTATCCAAGGAAAGCCCGGTAAGATGACCAAAGACTATATTGCCGTATTCGCTGGTCAGGCATACTGTGCCGTTTTGCAGAATAGAATATTGAAGCCCTTCCAGATGCACCAGATTCGCCGAATTGATCATCTGAGCACCGCCGAAAAGATCCCAATTCACATGCCCGCCGGCAAAAAGCTGCTCATGGAACATCTCGGCACCGGGCAGGTTGGTGAGCAGCATTCCAAAGGCGATCGGCAGCAGGAGCAAGGGCTCAAACTGCTTCACGATTGCCAGATAGGAAAGCAAAAATGCCACACCGATCATAATCAGGCATTTCCAATTATCGCCGTCGGCAAACATGGAAAAGCCCGTTTGACTTAAAAAGTTACTAATAGATTGAAGCATTGGTATAACCTCCCACCCAAGGGATCACAGAATCGAGCAAAGAACATCTCCGGAGGCCACAGAAGCACCCTTCGCAATGCTGAGACCGGAAACGGTGCCGTCGCAGGAGGCCATAATTTCATTTTCCATCTTCATTGCTTCCAGAATAAAGAGCACGTCGCCCTTCTTCACGGCATCACCGTTTGCCACATTCACAGCCAGGATGGTGCCGGGCATGGGAGCAGTTACGCTTTCACCGCCGGAAGGAGCGGGAGCAGCCGCAGGCGCAGCTGCCGCAGCGGGAGCGGCGGCGGGGGCACTCGGAGCGGCGCCTTCCATCACTTCTAATGTTACTTCATACAACGTTCCATTTACATGAACCTTATAAACTTTCATTTCAATATCCTCCTCAGATTTTCTTTAATGATACGATACGGATCGCCTGAACGTCCGTGCCCAATTCTTCGGCAACCGCACAAGAAATGGCCGCCACCAGTTCCCCACGGTTGGGAATTTCTGCATTAGTAGGAGCAGATGCAGTTTCTGCCGGTGCGGGAGCCGAAGCAGAGGCTTCTTTCTTTCCGGTCAGGAGCCGCATCACGCCGCCCATCAGACTGCATAAAACCACAATGCTGATCAATCCGACAAAAACGATGCCCAGCCCCAGCAGAACAACATTTCCTACCGGCATACTCCCTGCAATCATCTTAAATTCCTGCATTCATCTTCATCTCCTTTCAATTGAAACCACATATTTTCCATTGTAGCCAATTTTATCATTTCAATCAAATTCTGTCAACGGTTACAGACAGATTTTTCTTTCTTTTTTTACGAATAGAACTAAAACTTGATATTAATGAAATATTATGTTATAGTATGGAAAAGAACACTTCATTTTATCAACGTTGATGGAGGAGAATTTATGAATTTTTTATGGGGAACCTTACCGGGCAAGCTATTGATGACTTTTTTGGTATCAATGGTTCCGATCATCGAATTGCGAGGCGCCATTCCCATCGCCACCGCCCACGGGCTGGATTGGCGGATCGCCATCCCCATTGCGATCATCGGTAATCTGCTTCCGGTTCCCTTCATTATTGTTTTTATCAAAAAGGTTTTTGCCTGGATCCGCAAGGTGCTGCCGAGATTGGACGGATTTATCTCCAGATTGGAAAAACGGGCGGAATCCAAGCGAGAAACCGTTGAAAAATATGCTTTTTGGGGCTTATTTCTATTTGTTGCCATTCCCTTGCCGGGAACCGGCGCATGGACCGGCGCTCTGATCGCCGCTATGATGGATATGCGATTAAAGCGTGCCTTTCCTTCCATCCTGCTGGGCGTTATAACGGCGGGGATCATCGTTTCCTTTGTTTCTTACGGCGCCGCCGCCCTCTTCTTCTAAAAAATAAAAAAGGAGCTACTGCTGAAAACAGATAGCTCCTTTTCTTATGATTTTTGCACAATTAAATTATTTTTCAATAATAGGCTTGGAATATTTGGCAGAGGCAAAGCAAACCCAGCTGTTGCCGGCATTCATCTCCAGAGGGGTTCCGTCTGCGTTGGTGAACTTCAAGGGCGATTTGGAATCAGTCTTGCTCCATTTAATAGCCTGATAGGTGCCGTTGGTGAAGTAATAGCCTTCGCCGCTTCCCCAGGGGATCATTCGGTGCTCTCCATTGGAGTGGGTATAAATATTTGCCAGACAAACCACCACGTTTTTCAGCTTGGTGGTTTCTTTGGTGAAATATTCGGTGGGAACCCGATCTTTAAAATGGCGTTCATAAACGCCGGTTTTCGCATCGTATACAAATACCGACTTAAAGTTCCCGGAAAAAGCAACGGTTACTTTATTGGCAATGCCGCCCGCCAATTGAACGGACTTATTCTCAGCCGCAAAACTCTGCCAGGGCTGAACGCCCTCCAGAGTGGAATTGAACTCTTTGGTAATGCCCTGCCAAAGCTCAGGGCCGTGGGTATAGAGGGTATGCTCCAGAGCCAGACCGTTTTTGAGCCGCTCCCCGTAATGATTTTCATAAATATCAATACTGTTGAACTGTTTCAGATAAGGAATTACCGTGCCGGGATCGCCGCCCCGATGGATATAAACCGCTTTATGCCCTTGCGCCAGATCGATAAAGGGAACCCGGGCGGAACGAACGGTGCCGATATTCTTCACCTTTTCCAGATCCTGGAAAACAGCCATCAGCCGGGTTTCGCCGCCTTCGATCTCCGTTTCATAAATGATATCCGCCTCCGGTAAGCCTGCCTGAGCGTTTTGCGCCCGCACGTCGTTATTGATCATAACGGCAACGGGGCGCAATTTGGAAATGCCCGCCGTTTCCGTTACGCCGGTCAGCGGATTTAAAGCATCGGCTGTTTTTTCAGGCTCGGGTGTTTCATTAGAAGGAGCAGCAGGAGCCGGCTCCTCCGGCTTTTTCTCTTCTTTCTTTGAACAACCGCTACATAAAAGCAACATCAAAATCAATGCCATTGCCGTTAGTTTTTTAAACATTTTTTATTCCTCCGTTGGTTGATATCTCTATTATACCTTCAAATCTCCTTCTTTGCAACATAAAAAAAGCAGGTCGCACAGACCTGCTCAGACTGTCAAAAAAGGCACCGACCGCACGTCAAAAGAAAGAAAATCCGCTCCTTTTGCTTAACGCAAAATCCGCTCCATTCTTTCTTTTTCCTTCTTACCCCAACAAAACGTCGTTTTGCCGGGGACCCCAATCGTGACTA
>CAZIQE010000174.1:0-6743 GCA_964541385.1 uncultured Eubacteriales bacterium
CCACCTGGCACACGCCGAAGGGCAGCTTCTTCCGGGTGGTTCTTTGGATGTTTGCATAGTTAACGAAAATTCCCTGGGCGGTTTCCGGACGCAGATAAACCTCGTTTTTGGCGTCTTCCGTTACGCCGATATAGGTTTTGAACATCAGATTGAATTTGCGGATATCGGTGAAATCGGCAGCACCGCATTCCGGGCAGACGATATGATGCGCCCGGATATATTCCTGCATCTCTTCGAAGGTCATCCCCTCGGCCTGCGCACCGGCATCCTCAATCAGCTTATCGGCACGGTGGCGTGCCTTGCACGCCTTGCAATCCATCAGCGGATCGGAAAAGCCGCCCACGTGGCCGCTGGTGACCCAGGTTTGGGGGTTCATAATGATGGCGGAATCCAGCCCCACGTTATAAGGGGATTCCTGCACGAATTTCCGCCACCACGCCTTTTTCACGTTATTTTTGAATTCCACGCCCAGGGGCCCGTAGTCCCAGGAGTTGGAAAGTCCGCCGTATATTTCGCTGCCGCTATAAACAAAACCGCGGTTTTTGCAAAGATTCACGATCTGCTCCATGGTCTTTTCCGTATTATTCATAGCACATCCTCCAATTTATTATCTAAAGATAGATTATAACGGGATTTCCGCCGGTTGTCAACACCTTAAAATTTCCTTAAATAACTTATAATTATTATCTAAATTAAAATATATATTGCATTTAATAATAAGTTATGATAGAATAATAGCGTGTTACTATAGTTCAAGGGAGATGAAAACAAATGCAATCCTTCAAAGACGTTTGGGATCGGGCTTTGATGATCTTAAAAAACGATCTGAACAATACCAGCTTCGAAACCTGGATCCTGCTCCTTACTCCGATGAAAATGGAAAACGATACCGCTTATTTCTGCGTATCCACCCTTTTCCAGAAAAACATCCTTGAGCAGCGATATAAAGATAAAATCGAAAACGCCCTCTCCTCGGTGATGGGATTTCCGGTTGCGGTGAATATTTTATTCGGGGATGAAGTGCCTCCCCGGTTTGATAATGAAGCTCAGAAAAAAACCAACGAGGTGGAAAAGCTGATCACCCGTATTGAAGAGGAAGAGGAAATGCAGGTTCATAAGGCGACCCTCACCTTTGAAAACTTCGTGATGGGCAAGGAAAATCAATTCGCCTGCGCCACGGCGATGGCGATTGCCAATAACCCCGGCGGCACCGATTATAATCCCTATTTTCTTTACGGTCACAGCGGCTTGGGGAAAACGCACCTCATCAACGCCATTGCCAATAAGATCAGAGAGAATAATCCCAATGTGAATATCCTTTGCGTGAAGGCGGATGAGTTCACCAGCGAGCTGATCGATGCGATCCAGTTCAATACCCAGCGTAAATTCAAGGAAAAATACCGGAAGGCCGATGTTTTGATGGTGGACGACGTTCAGTTCATCAGCGGAAAAAAGGCGGTTCAGGAGGAATTTTTCCATACCTTCGACGCCCTTTATGAAAATAACCGGCAGATCATCCTTACGAGCGACCGCCCCCCGAAAGAGCTTGTAACCTTAGAGGAGCGGCTTCAAAGCCGGTTCAGTATGGGCTGGCTGGTGGATATTCAGCCGCCGGAATACGAAACCCGGGTGGCGATCATCAAAAAGAAAGCCAGCCTCTATAATTTAGTGATCCCCGAGGAAGTGGTGGATCTGATCGCCCAGAAGATCAAAACCAACGTGCGGGAATTGGAGGGCACCATTAAAAAATTAAAAGCCTATAATTCTTTATATGGAAAGACTCCTACTCTGACCTCCGCCAAGGAGGCGATGGAAGCGGTGATCCGGGAAAATACCAACTCGGTGATCACCCCTGCCAACGTGATCGAGCATGTGGCACGCTATTATAAATTTGCGCCGGACGTGTTGACCGGCAAAAAGCAGATCCGGGATATCGTTTTCCCCCGGCAGGTTGCGATGTATATCATCCGGGAGATCACCAATCTTTCCCTGCCGGAGATCGGCAGGGAGATCGGCGGCAAAAACCATACCACCGTTCTTTATTCCATCCGCAAGGTGGAAAAAGCCATGCAGACCGATCCGAAGGTGGCAAAGATCGTTGCGGAGCTGATCGAAAACATCAAAAAATCTTATTAACAGCTTTTTGAACATTCCACAGAAATTTATTCACAGTTTAAACAGCACGCCGTTTTTCAAAAAATCTGTCGTTCATCCTGTTGATAAAAGCTTTCCTTCGTCAACAGAAATTTGAACAGGCATTACAGAGGCTGTCCCTGATTAATTTGAGGTTTTCAAATATTTAAACAGACCAACAACCACTACAACAATAAACAGAAGAAAGTGAAAAGAAGGCTTTTGCTTTCCGATCAAAGAAAGGATTTTCAACTATGAGATTCAGTTGCGAGAGAAACGTTTTGAATGATGCCATCAACATCGTTCAAAAAGCGGCCAGCGTAAAATCCACCATTCCCGCCCTGGAGGGAATTGAGGTTCGCATCACGGAAAACGGCACCGTTCATTTCAGCGCCTACGATCTGAGCATTGCCATCTCTTATGATATTGAAGCGGAGAATACCGAAAAAGGAACGGTGGTTCTTTCCTCTAAAATCTTCGGGGAGATCATTCGGAAGCTGCCCTATTCCTGCTACGTGGACGTGGAGATCGATAATAAATCCTATCTGACCACCATTAAAGGCGGCAATTCCAACTTCACCATCACCGGGATGAGCCCGGAAAACTTTCCGGATCTGCCGGAGGTTTTAAGCGAGGACGGCGTAATTCTCACGTATTCCGATTTTAAAACGATGGTGAAGCAAACCATCTTTGCCTGCTCCATCACCGATTTAAAACCGATTTTAACGGGGGTTCTCTTCGAATTAAATAAAGAAGAAGGAACCATCAGCGCCGTTGCGGTGGATAATTTTCGGCTGGCGATCCGCCGGATGCCCTTTGTGCAGGTGCAGGGGGATTTCAGTAAGGTGGTGATTCCCTCCCGGGTACTGAATGAGCTTTTAAAAATTTTGCCCGATAGTGACGAGGATCAGATTCAGATCCGCCAGAGCAAGAATTTTGTTTCCTTCCGGTTTGAAAGCGTGAACGTGGTTTCCCGCCTTTTGGAGGGAGAATTTCTGGATTATAAGGCCGCCCTGCCCAAGGATTATAAATTCCGAGTAGAAGTGAACGTGAGCCAATTCCGGCAGGTGATTGAAAGAGCGGCTTTGATGGCGAATTCCACCATCATCAGCCCGATCCGCTGCGAATTCGATTACGATCAGATCCGGATCTCCACCGCATCGAATATCGGTAAATTCGAGGATTCCTTCGATTGTGAGGCGTTTGAAGAAAAGATGACCATCGGCTTCAATTATAAATATATGCTGGCAGCATTGAATGCCTGCGAGGATGAAAGCATTCTGATCGAGCTGCAATCCAATCTGGCACCCATCATCCTGAAGCCCCTGGAAAAGGAGGATTATCTCTTCCTGGTGCTTCCCTTACGGATGAAGGAATAAGAAAATGAAAAAATTAACGATCCACAGCGAATATATCCGCATTTGCGATGCCTTGAAATTTGCAAACTTAGCGGAGAGCGGAGGAGCGGCGAAAATGTTGATTTCAGAAGGAGAGGTAACGGTGAACGGGGAAGCTTGCCTGCAAAAAGGAAAAAAGCTCTATCCCGGCGACCGCTTTGCCCTCATTGGAGAGGAGCCCATTGAGATCCAATGAAGATCCGAGCTCTGCGGCTGGAAAATTTCAGAAATTTCGAGGATGAAACCTTCGACTTCTCCGATGGAATCAATATTCTGGCGGGGCATAACGCCCAGGGCAAAACCAACGCCATTGAAGCCATTCACTTTTGCACCTGCCTGAAAAGCTACCGGGTGCTCCGGGAGGAGCAACTGATCCGATTCGGGCAGGAAGAAGGCAGTATCACATTAAATTTTGAACTGAACGGGCGGGAAGAGGAAATGAAGATCCTCTTTCAAAAGAATAAGCCGAAGGAATACCGGTATAACGGGCTGAGCGTCAGCCGGCTTCGGGATCTTCTGGGCTGTTTTCAATCGGTGATCTTCACGCCGGATCATTTGGAGCTTGTGAAAGAGGGTCCGCAGAAACGAAGAAATTTTCTGGATATGGCGCTTTGCTCGCTGGATCGGGCGTATACCGATCAGTTATTGGCGTATCAGAAAATCCTGAAGAATCGCAACGCCTTATTGAAACAGGTTAAAGACGAACCGATTTCCCCGGAGCTTTTTGAGGTTTGGGAGGAAAAATTAGCGGAGGCAGGCTCCTATATTGCTTTTTGCCGGCAGAATTATATTTCGGAACTAAGCCGATATGCGCAGGAATTTTATCAGGAGATTTCCGCCGGCGGCGAAAAGATCAAGCTGATTTATTTGAACCAATTCACAAAAGAAACCTGCACAAGGGAAGAATTTTATGAATTGATCCGAAACCGATTGATCCGTACCCGGCAGAACGATATTGAGCTGGGGCAGACGGTCAGCGGGGTGCATAAAGACGATATTCTGATCCTGCAAGCCGGGAAAAGTATGAAATACTTCGCTTCTCAAGGGCAGATCCGCTCGGCGGTTCTGGCGATGAAGCTGGCGGAGGCGGAGTGCATCACCCGGCGGATGGGAACGGAGCCGGTTTTATTACTGGATGATATTTTATCGGAGCTGGATTCTAAACGGCAACGGTATATTTTTCAAAAGATGAAGGGCAGGCAAACGGTTTTATCCACCTGCGAATTAGGAAAGATCCGCCGAAAGGGCGATAAGGTCTTTTCCATTAAAGAAGGAAAGGTAACAAAAGTCCGTGTATCTGCATCTGGGGCAGGAAGTGCTCATTAAAAAAAGCGATATTATCGGGATATTCGATTTAGACAAAGCAACGGTAAGCAAGCGCACCCGAATGTTCTTGACCGCCAAGGAGAAGGCGCATCAGGTGATCAACGTTGCAACCGATCTGCCCAAATCCTTTATCCTTTGCAGCCGGGGCGGGGAAACGCTGGTTTACATCTCGCAGATCTCGGCGCAGACCCTATTGAAGCGGTGTAATTTTATTCAAAAGATATCCTATATATAAAGAAATGGAGTTAAGAAAAAATGGATCAGGAAAAAGTAACCAACCAATATGATGAATCTTCCATTCAGGTATTGGAAGGCCTGGAAGCGGTGCGGAAGCGGCCCGGGATGTATATCGGGTCCACCTCGGTGAGGGGCTTGCACCACCTGGTGTATGAAATTGTTGATAACTCGGTAGACGAAGCGTTAGCCGGCTATTGCGATACCATCAAGATTTCCATTCTGCCGGGGAATATCATCGAAGTGGAGGATAACGGGCGCGGGATCCCGGTTGGGATCCATCCCAAAATGGGCATTCCCACCGTGGAGGTGGTGTTCACCGTTCTCCATGCCGGCGGTAAATTCGGCGGCGGCGGATATAAGGTGTCCGGCGGACTGCACGGCGTTGGCGCATCGGTCGTGAACGCCCTTTCCGAATGGCTGGAGGTGGAGGTGCATAACGGCAAGAACGTCTACTATCAGAAATATAATCGGGGAAAGAGCGATGGCTCGCTCAAGGTGATCGGAACCACCGACCATACCGGCACAAAGGTGCGGTTTATGGCGGATAGCCGGATCTTTGAAACGCTTGTTTATGAATACGACGTTCTTTTGAAGCGGCTGCGGGAGCAGGCGTTTTTGAACGCCGGGCTCAAAATCGAATTTTCCGACCTCCGGGGCGAGGAGCCCCGGAAAAAGGTGCTGCACTATGAGGGCGGGATCAAGGAATTCGTGACCTACCTGAATAAGAATAAAGAGCCGCTCCACGACGAGATCATCTATATGACCGGGATGAAGGGCACCTCCACGGCGGAGATCGCCATGCAGTATACCGGCCGCTACGATGAAACGATGATCTCCTTCGCCAACGATATCAATACCACCGAGGGCGGCACCCACGAAACCGGCTTCAAGAGCGGCCTGACCCGGATCATCAACAGCTATGCCCGAAGCAAGGGCTTTTTGAAGGAAAAGGACGATAATCTTTCCAGCGACGACGTGCGGGAGGGGTTGACCGTTATTATCAGCGTGAAGGTGGAGGAGGCGCAGTTCGAGGGGCAGACGAAGACCAAACTGGGAAACAGCGAGGTTTCCGGGCTGGTCAGCTCCCTTTTGAATGAAAAGCTGAACGAATTCTTCGAGGAAAATCCCAAGGTGGCGAAGGTGATCATCGATAAGGCGATCACCGCCGGCAGAGCCAGAGAGGCCGCCCGGAAGGCGAGAGAAACCGCCCGAAAGAGTGCGCTTTCCACCAGCACCTCCCTGCCCGGCAAATTGGCGGACTGCCAGAGCCGGGATAATAAATATACCGAAATCTATATCGTTGAGGGGGATTCCGCAGGCGGCTCCGCCAAGGACGGCAGAGATCGGCGGTTTCAGGCAATTTTGCCCCTTTGGGGAAAAATGCTGAATGTGGAAAAAGCCCGCCTGGATAAGGTTTATAATAACGATAAGCTGATGCCGGTCATCACGGCCTTGGGCACCAACATCGGCAACGATTTCAATCTGGAAAAACTCCGCTACGGCAAGGTCATCATTATGGCGGATGCGGACGTGGACGGTGCCCATATCCGAACCCTGCTTTTAACCTTCTTCTTCCGGTTTATGCGCCCCTTAGTGGAAGGCGGATACGTTTATACGGCGGTTCCGCCCCTTTATAAACTGGTAAAGGGC
>CAZIQE010000175.1:0-7202 GCA_964541385.1 uncultured Eubacteriales bacterium
GAGGTGTTTATGGATTCGGAAAACAAACAGAGAATCAGCCTTTATCTTGATAAAGATACCGTAAAAAAGGCTGACAGAATTATGAAAGATCACGGGTATAAATCCCGTAATGAATTTTATACTGCGGCAGTTGATTGCTTCATTGCCGATGAACTGCTGAAAGATAATTCCCATGCTCTGTCGGATAGATTAGCGAGAGCGGTGGCAGACATGAGCGAGGACAATGCAAAATCAATTTCAAAAGGACTGTTCCGTTATGCGGTTCAGCTTGAAATGGTGATGCGTATCATAGCTAAACTGTCTGAAATATCCGATAGCGAGGTTGAAGAAATGCGACGTGAGGCAATCAACAATGTGCGCCGCACCAGAGGAAAAGTAAATCTCAAAGATATTATCACAGGATATTATAACGAATGAGTTAAAATATTCGATAAACTTTTTATTGTCGCTGGATATTCAAAAAGATATATGGTATTGTGTTGTGCTTAGAAAGGACGTGAAATAATGCAAAGAAGACTATTGACGAACGGCAATGCGTTCAAGCGGACAGACGGGCGGTGGTGCGGTGTGGTATGGTACATGGACGAGCACGGAGAGCGTAAACGCAAATCATTTTCAGGCGTAACCAAGCAAGCTGTCAATCGAAAAATGACAGACTATGTAGCCGACTTTGATAATCAGCTTGCCGAATCTGACGAGTCAAAGAAACGGCTCGAAGACAGTATGCAGAATTGGCTGAGGGTATTCAAGTTCCCGTCTGTCGAGAGAACAACATACGATAGATGCGAATGCAGTGCGAAGAATCAAATATATCCTCTTCTCGGTAATAAAGCAGTCGGTGATATTAAGGCGAGTGACATAAAGAATTTGCTTAACTATTGGATGAACAAAGGCTATGCATACACCACAGTCAAAAAAGCGTATGCCGTATGCGAAATTGATGCCCGTTTTGAGCATCAAAATGCGGATTTTCAGACCGAGTGCCGACCATAAATTAGCAAGAAAAAAGCCCTGAAACCACGCAGTTTCAAGGCTTTTCGTGTGGCAGACCAAGTTATGCCAAATACAAATATCATTTGCTATCCCTTAGGCTTTACGGTCACTTGGATTTTTGCAAATTAGTTATGTTTTTCATTATGAGGGCTTACGGCGAGTTCAACAATTTTATCAAAAGAAATTCTCGTTTTATAAAGATTTTCTTTAATACAAAAATCATCTAAAATAGTTTGCACATTTTCTCCTTTATAATGGCTCAACAACTTATTCTCTATACGGTCAATTCGCAAAAAATGATATATCCGCTTTTGACTGTTGAAAAGGTAAAAAAATTTATGAATGACTTTATAAACGGTGATGTAAAAGACTTTTATTTCAGAGAAAAGCTTATAGAAACTTTTGTCAATAAGATTGAAATCTACAATGACAAAATAACCATCTCATACAATGTACAAGATGGTTATTCTATGGACTACTCTATTTGTTTTTCGTCCGACTTGGCAGGGGCAGAAGGACTTGAACCCTCGGCACGCGGTTTTGGAGACCGCTGCTCTACCAACTGAGCTATACCCCTATTTTTAATTACTCAAGTATTATAAATGAAAGAAACGGCATTGTCAAGGTTTTTTTAAGAAAAAAGAAGGCAGAAAATTTCGAAAAAAACTCTGCCTTCTTTATATTATGCGCCAAGGAGGGCGGCACCGATGATGCCGGCATCGTTGCCGAGTTTTGCGATTCTGATCTCGGTTTTGCGATCATTGAAGCGTGCAAAGGTTTCCGCTTCAATGAACTTTTTCACGGGATCCAGGAGGTAGTTTCCTTCTTTGGAAATACCGCCGCCGATACAGATGATCTCCGGCTGAAGAATATTGATAATATTCGTGATTCCGGTTGCCACAGAGTGGAGATACTCGTTCACGACCGTTTTCCCTTCTTCATCGCCTTTACGCATTGCATCGAAAGAGGTTAAGCCATTGACACGATCCGGGTTCCCGCCGGCAATTTTCCACATCAGAGAGTTTTTATTCTTCTCCATATGCTCTTTCGTTGTTTTGATGAGCCCGGAAACCGAAGCGTAGGCTTCCCAGCAGCCTTTTCTGCCGCAGGTACACGGGCGTCCGCCCTCGTTGATAACGATATGGCCAAGCTCACCGCCGATATGGTTAAAGCCGCTATACAATTTCCCGTTCAGGATCATTCCGCCGCCAACGCCGGTTCCCAAGGTTACCGTGACGCTATCGGCGACACCTGCCGCCGCCCCGCATTTGGCTTCCGCCCAAGCTGCCACGTTGGCATCGTTTTCAATAAACACTTTTTTGCCGGGGAAATGAGCGCCGACCAGATCTGCGAGAGGCGTTTTATGGAAGCCCAGGTTGCCGGCAAAAACGACTATGCCCTTTTCAGGGTTCACAGCACCGGGCGTTCCGATCCCGATGCTTTTGATCTCGTCCATCGGGATTTTGCTTTCCTCTACCGCCAGTTTGGCGGCTTTGACAATGCGGCTGATGATGTGGTCGACCCCTTTTGCCGCCTCGGTGGGAATGCTGGTTTTATGCACCAATTTCATTTCCTCATTCACAACGCCTGCGGCAATATTGGTTCCGCCCAAGTCAATTCCAAGATAATACATTTTATTCTTCCTCCACAGTTCCTAAAACCCGACTGCTGATATCTTCGGCGGCATTATAGCCCAAACGCTTTTGCCGGTTATTCATAGCGGCAACCTCAATGATGATCGCCAGGTTTCTGCCCGGCCGCACCGGGATGGTGACGGTGGGAATATTCACGTCCAAAATTTGGGTATAGTTGGTATCCAGACCCAGCCGGTCATAAAACTTATTTTCATCCCAGTTTTCCAGGTGGATTTCCATATTGATCACAGAATCCTCTTTGACTGCACCGATTCCGAAGATCTTCTGCACATTGATGATCCCGATTCCCCTCAGCTCGATAAAATGCTGAATATTCGGCGGTGCCGAGCCCTTGAGCATGGTGGAGGTGACCCGTTTGACCACCACCGCATCGTCGGCGATCAGACGGTGACCGCGTTTCACCAGCTCTATGGCGGTTTCGCTCTTCCCTACTCCGCTATCGCCGGTCAGCAAAATTCCTTCGCCATAGACCTCGACCAATACGCCGTGGACTGTTTGCTGGGGACCCAGCCGTTCGTTCAGATAAAAAATCGAGCTGCTGACAAACTGCGCAGTATGCATTTTGGTTTTCAAGACCGGAACATAATATTTTTCCGCAATCTCCAAAAGCTCGGGATAGCCCGAAAGCCCTCTGGTGATCACCAGAGCGGGAAAGCGAAATTCAAAGAAACGTTCAAAAATTTCTCTTCGTTTTGCTTCATCGAAATGATCCAGATAGGTATGCTCCACCTTGCCCAGCACCTGAATGCGGCTTTCGTCAAAATAATCGAAAAAGCCGACCAGCTGCAAGGCGGGGCGGTTGATATCGGTGGAGGTGATCTCCTTCTCCAGCCCGCCTGCCGGCATATACACCGATTCCAGGCCCATATCGTGGATCAATTGCGCCAACGTTAATTTTTCTTCAACCATATTTTAACACCTTTTCCAGCAAAAATACTTTCCTTTTTTATTATAGCAGACCGGATTGGCGGTTTCAAATAAAAGTTTCGTTTTTTTATAAAAAAAATACTTGCTTTTCGGAAAAGATTATGGTAGAATATTCAAGCGTAAACAAACAAGGAGGTGTTTCAACAATGGCAAAGTGTGAAATATGCGGCAAGGGTGTTTCCTTCGGTATTAAAGTTTCCCACTCTCACCGTCGCAGCAACAAAGCGTTCAAGCCCAACGTTAAGCGTGTTAAAGCAGTTGTAAACGGCGCACCCAAGCGTGTTTATGTTTGCTCCAGATGCCTCCGTTCCGGCAAGGTTGAAAGAGCCGTTTAATTTAGCTAAACGCAAAGAGGATTTCATTTGAAATCCTCTTTTTTCATTAAGATGCCCCGTTGCCAAATGGCAACGGGGCATCTATTATGCTACGTTTTGTTGTTGTTGCGGCTCCGGAGTTACGGCGGGAGGCGGAGTCGGGGTGACCGGCGTTTCCGGCGTTGGAGCCGGGGGCGTTTCCGGCGCAGGAACCACGGGAGTTCCCGGCGTGGGATTCACGGGATTCGCAGGATCAGCGGGATCAACGGGAGTTACCGGTGCATTGGGATCTGCCGGCACGGGAAGCCCCGTGTTCGGATCCAAAACGGTTCCGTCGGGAAGCGTCTGAGGCTGCCCGCATACGTCGCAGATTGCAGTTGGAACGCTATCGGCAAAAAACTGATTCACGGTTGGCGAAGTGCATTGGGGGCTGCAAAGCTTTCCGCTCACAGCGCAGATCGTTACGGGGGTTAAGCCGGTGGGCGCTTCGAACGCCTTATACGCCAACCCGCTATGCACATTTCGCATCACGTTTTTAAAGGCAACCGCCGCAGGATTGGCGCCGTCATAGATCACGGTATCGGGTTTATCATAGCCCACCCAGACACCGGCGGTATAATATGCCGTATAGCCCACAAACCAACGATCCTTATCATCGCTGGTGGTTCCGGTTTTGCCTGCCATCGGGGTTCCCCGCCAGTTGGCGGTGGTGCCGGTGCCCAATTCGGCGGCCTGCTGAAGCATTTTATTAATGATCGCCGCCGTTTCTTTTTCCATTGCCTTATTGGATTCCACCCGGTTTTCCAATAATACACGGCCGTTTTGGTCGCACACCTTTGTAAAGGTATAGGGCTTGACATAGGTTCCTCCGGTGGGGAATGCCGCATAGGCGGCGGTGATCTCTTTCACGCTGATGCCTTTGGTGAGCCCGCCCAAAGCCATTGCCTGATCGTTTTCATCGTTGCCGGAGCCCGCAACAAGACTGCTGACACCCAGGTTATTCTTAATGAAATTGAACGACGTGCGGGGGCCGACGGCATTGACGACCTTAACGGCAATGGTATTTTTCGATAAATTCAAGCCTGCCTGAACAGTCATCATTTTTTCGCTGATGGAGTCATAGTTTTTAGGCCATGGATTGCCCTTGGAATCGTCCCGGTATTTTTCATCCTTCAACAACATTCCGGGGGCGATCCGAACGCCGTCGATGGTTGCTTTATATTCAACGGCGGGGCCGTAGGTTCCGATCGGTTTCATACAAGAGCCCGGCTGACGGTAGCTCTGGGTGGCACGGTTGAGCCCTCGGGCAGTTGTTTTTTCGCCGATCCCGCCGACCATCCCCACGATGGCACCGGTGGCGTTATCGATCACCACCATGGCGCTTTGCAGTTTTTCGTCATATTTCGGGGAAGTGATTCCGGGGAAGTTAGACGCCTTTTTATAATAGTTATCAATTGAAGACTGCACGTCCAGATCCATCGTTGAATAGATCTGAATCCCGCCGGAGAAGACCAGGGAGCGGGCATAGGCTTCGCTATACCCCTTCTCATTCACCAGAGCATTGATCACATCGTTTGTGACCTGATCCACAAAATAACTGTTGATCGTGCCGGTTGTTTCATCGGAGGATTCGCCCACGTGCAGCTCCAGCTTGGCATTTTTGGCAGCCTCTGCCTCTTCGGCAGTAATCAATTTCTGATCCCGCATTGCATTGATCACGTTCTTAGCCCGTTCCAGATTGTTTTCGGGGTTCTGGATCGGATCATATTTCGTGGGGTATTTCGTGATCGACGCCAAAGAGGCACATTCCAGCAACGAAAGTTCGCTGAGATCCTTGGAAAAATAAACCTCCGCCGCCGTTTGAACGCCGAAACAACCCTGAGAAAGATAGATGGTATTGAGATATACCTCCAGAATCTGATCTTTTTTATATTCCCGCTCCACATACCAGGCACGGCGGATCTCCTGCACCTTACGGGAGATGGTTTGCTGATCATCACCGGTGATATTCTTGATGACCTGCTGGGTGATGGTGGAGCCGCCGAAGGTTTCGTTGCTGAACGGATTAAAGAGATTCAGAACCGCATGCAGAGTACGCTTAATATCCACGCCGCTATGCTGATAAAACCGTTTGTCTTCGATGGCAATAAAGGCGTTTTGCAGATTTTTGGGAATTTCATCGATATTCGTCCAAACCCGGTTTTCACTGGTCGGCAAGGTTTCAGCCTGCTGATATTCGCCGTCCTTCACGGCATAGACCACGGAGGTATAGTTTAAAGCACTATCCACCGTTGCAAGGTCAAATTCATCGTCCAGATAGATAAAAGCAAACCAGGCAAACGCCAGCGCAACGAAAAAGCAGGTTAAAATCCCGGTGAGACAAACTGCCCATACCCCCTTGCGGAGATACCGCCGCCATTTGGGGATCAGCTTCTTTTCGCCTTCCGCCTTCTTGCGCTTCGGCAACCGTGTTTTGAATTTATTCAAAAGCATTTTGATTTTTTTCAAATCGATCAGCTCCTCAATTTTTTATCCTATTTAATAGTATATCAAAACTTCTCGGATTTTGCAAGTATTTAGCGGCGACTTCTATGCCTGCAATAGTTTCCAAACCCCTCCTCCACCAATTCACAGGCATAGGCAGAGAAGGTTTTTTGATGTTTCACGATTTTTTTGGAAAAACCCAACGTTAGGATCATCAAAAGGCAATAAGCGCCGTAGCGCAGATAAAAAAGCAAGGTGCGCCGCCATCGGTTGCGGATCGCAAACAGACCCACACGAATGGCTTGAAAAACACCGATCTCAGGGTAACAGAGAACAACGTATTTGCAAAGAATATATCGCAGATTGATCAAAAGGATCCCCAGAAGAACCAGGCACCATAAAAAAACGGAAAGACCGATCAACCAGGGAGAACCCAGCATAAATTCAGCCGCCAGTTTAAAGGGGTTCTCCTGCACGTTAAAAATATTCTCGCCGGACACCAGTAAAAATCCGAAAAAAAGCAATACTTCCGCAACGGCGGCACCCAACAACAAAACCAGCCTTTCGCCGTATATCAGGATTTTCTTCAGGATCGAGATCAACATTGCCCGCCCGAGCAGTTTCGGGCGGCGAAACAAAAAGAAAAATGCCGAAAAACGGGCTTCCCCACGGGATGCTAATATAAAATAGTGGGAAATGCCATAGGAAATGGGCGTATATAACACGGCGGTCAATACCAGAACCGAGAGCGCGGAAAAATAAAATCCCTTATGCAGATGCCCCCGAAAGGCAGAATAAAAGTCCCCTTCCGCATGAAACAAAAGGCACC
>CAZIQE010000176.1:0-2896 GCA_964541385.1 uncultured Eubacteriales bacterium
TGGCGGTGAACGGTGCAAAAGTATGAAAAATTTGATCGATATTATGGATTTTTCCGTTGAAGAGATCAATGAAGTGATTGAGGTGGCCAATGATATCATTGCTCACCCGGAAAAATACAGCGAAAAGTGTAAAGGAAAAAACTTGCCACGTTATTTTATGAGCCTTCCACCCGCACCCGCCTGAGTTTTGAGGCGGCTATGCTGGATCTGGGCGGAAGCGTGCTCGGTTTTTCCGAGGCCGATAGTTCTTCGGCGGCAAAGGGCGAAAGCGTTGCCGATACAGCCAAAACGGTAAGCTGCTATGCGGATATTATTGCGATGCGTCATCCCAAAGAGGGTGCTCCTTACGTAGCGGCGCAAAACGCCGGGATCCCGGTGATCAACGCCGGGGACGGCGGTCATAACCATCCCACGCAGACGTTAACGGATCTGTTAACGATCCAACGTGAAAAGGGTCGTTTTGAAAATCTGACGGTTGGTTTCTGCGGAGATTTGAAGTTTGGACGCACAGTCCATTCTCTGATCACCGCTCTTTCCCGCTATGAGGGGATCAAGGCGGTTCTGATCTCTCCCGAGGAGTTGAAATTGCCCAGTTACGTGAAAAAGGACGTTCTGGCAAAGAACAATATTCCCTATACCCAAACCACCAGTTTGGAGGAAGCCTTGCCGGAGCTGGATATCCTTTATATGACCCGTGTTCAGCGGGAACGGTTCTTCAATGAAGAAGATTATCTTCGCTTGAAGGATAGTTATATTCTGGATACCCAAAAATTGAAACGGGCAAAAGAGGATCTTTGCATTATGCATCCCTTGCCCCGTGTCAATGAGATCAGCGTGGAGGTGGACGACGATCCCAGAGCCTGCTATTTCAAACAGGTTTTGAACGGAAAATTTGTTCGTTCCGCCTTGATCTTAAAGTTATTGGAGGAGGCAAAAGTATGAAGATCGATTCCATTCAAAACGGTTTTGTGATCGACCATATCACCGCCGGTAATGCGATGAAGCTTTATGACCTACTGGGCTTGGATCAATTGGATTGCTCTGTTGCAATTATCCGAAACGTGGCGAGCAAAAAGAAGGGGAAGAAGGATATCATTAAGGTAGACGCCTCCATCTCTTTGAATCTGGATGTGATCGGCTACGTGGATCCGTCCGTCACCGTGAACGTCATCAAGGATGGCGTTTTGATCGAAAAAAAGACCATTGAACGCCCCGCATTGCTCACGAACGTTATCAAATGTAAAAATCCCCGTTGCATCACTTCGGTGGAGCAGGAATTGAAGCATATTTTTAAACTCACCGATCGGGAGAAAAACATTTACCGCTGCATCTATTGCGAAACCAAAGCAAACTGAAAAAAAGGCCGTGCGAAGGGTTGCCCTAAGCACGGTCTTTTCTATTGGATATTTAAGAAATATTGAAAAACGACCTGCGTTAAGAATAATGCAAGAAAGGAAGCGCCTAAAAGGAGAAGCTTCCATTTCTTTTGCATAGCTTCCGTTTCGGCAGAGGGGCGGAACGTTGTTTTTCGGCAGAGAAACGCCAGATTGAAAACCATCGCCGCCATCAGCGTAATGCACCCGATTTCAGCCACCAATGGGTATTTTAAGGCAATGCCAACGGCGGAAATGAGCCCGCCTGCGGATCCGACGTAAAACCCCTTTTGAAACTTTCCGGTCATCATTTCCCAATATAAGCGGTCTTCCTTGGGATTGGTGGCGGGAACGGATAGTTTTCGCTCCTTATAAGATAATGCGATCCATAAGCATCCGGCGGCGGCCGCCAGATATAAAACGATCAGAAACCAGTTCATCAGTTTTTGATCCTCCTGGCTTCCAAATAAAACCGTTTATCGTGGGCGTGCCCCATCGAGAAGGTTTTCCGGGGCAGAGCACCGTCTGCTTGAACGGTGGGGAAGAGGTCGCTTTTATAAACCTCCGGCAAAATAAAGCCGATGGCATTTTCCTGCGCACTTAAGGCTTCCACAACATCCTCCCCGTGGATATAGTCGATGGTTCCGGGATTTTCCGCTAAATATTCATCCAGAGCATTTTGCAGGGAGCCTACCGCTATTTTGGCGCTGGTTTTTCGGAAGGAGTAAAGGCTTCGGGTGCCCTTGAATAAAATTTCCACTTTTTGGTCGAATTCTCCCGATTGCACCAATCCTTTACCCTTTAAAAACGAGATCAATTTTTCAGGATCGGTATCAAAAACCACCCGATGGATAGGTTCAAAATCCAATCCGCTACTATGCACGTTCACCAATTCCACCAAGCAATAGCGGGCAGGATGATCTTTGGCGGCTTCGCCCAGTTCCGCCTTGATTTTTTCATAGCAGGCTTTGGCGGTAGCCAGGGAATGATTTCCGTCCCCAACCGCATAAAGCAAAGGGCGATCGGCTTCGCCCGCTAAGGCGGATAAAGCCTTCAGGATCGGTTCGGTTTGGCTTTGATTGATGGCGTAGCCTGCCAAATTGCCGCCTTTTTCCATCAGGGAAAAATCATAGATCTTCTGGAAGTTATGGCGAATCTCTTTTAATGGCTCAATGACGGTGAAATCGGGGTCATCGATCAAAACCATTATGTGGGGGAGCTCGATTTCCGCATTCTCTCGAACCCGGATCCGGGGCGGAAGCCGCTCCTCAACGGTGCCTTCGGTGGCGCGGCAAAGAGAATCAGAGCCTTTATGATAATCATAGCATTCCAGATCCAAAGCGCCGATCAACCCCAGCCGTTCCTTGCCGTTATCCAATGTGCGGCGCACAAAAATCAGAGAATTCTTTAAGGTTTTAAAGATCCCTTTTTCGAGATAATCCGCCATATTTCGGTGAATGGCTTTAGGATCGGCGTTGGCGAGATCCAATTCGGGCAGGATGAGATTTAAGGTGGAAGGCTCT
>CAZIQE010000177.1:0-2394 GCA_964541385.1 uncultured Eubacteriales bacterium
AGCTTGCGGCACCATTCTTTGGTTTGCTCATCTATCGAAAACCCTTCCATTTCCAAGGAGAATGTGGCGTTTTTGATGTAACGCTCCATTTGTTTTTCGCTCATTGCTCCACCTACTTTCTAAAGTAAGTATACCACACCGAAAGGTGCGGTGCAACTCTTTTTTATTCTGCCCCCGAGAGCATATTTTCAATAAATATGCCGTAGCCGGCGGTGGGATCGGAGATCAGAACGTGGGTGACGGCTCCGATGATCTTGCCGTTTTGCAGGATCGGACTGCCGCTCATTCCCTGCACAATCCCGTTGGTTTTTTGTAATAGCTCCGGGTCCGTGACCTGAATACAGAGATTTTTGATTTCCGATAAGTTATTTTTGATCTTAACTATACTGATCGTATATAATTTCGGTGTATCTCCCTGCACGGTGCAGAGGATCTGCGCCTCGCCCTCCTGCACTTCGCTTTTTAGGGCGATGGGATAGGAAACCCCGGTAAACTGTGCGGTGGCGGTTCCGAAAAGCCCGGCGGCGCAGTTTTCCGTCACTTCCCCCAATTCGCCCTCTTTCAGTTTTCCCAAAAGCTCCCCGGGCTCCCCTTCTGCGCCGGGCTTCACGCCGGTGACCGTCGCCTCCACCATGGTGCCGCTCCCGACCGGCATCGTTTGCCCGGTATCGGAATCGGAGATGGAATGACCGAGGCCTGCCACGGTTTTCGTTTGAGGATCATAGTAGGTCAGCGTTCCGAGCCCTGCGGCACTATCCCGCACCCAAAGCCCCACGCTATAGCCGTTTTCGGTTTCAGCCGGGGTCACGAATAGCGTTTGGCTCCGTTGATTGCGCAGGATCCGCACCTTCTGCGCCTTGCCCTCATAAAGATTGACCTGCTTTTTCAAATCGCTGTTTGACGTGATCTCAACGCCATTATAGGATTGGATGATATCCCCCACCTGAATGCCCGCCTTCACGCCGGGGCTTCCCTCCTCCGCATCCACCACGATGACCCCTTTGGTATAAAGCTTCACGCCGAAGGGCGTGCCCAGCGGAATGAGCTGCTTTTGGCTCAACCGGTGAACCGTTGCATCCCGGATCGGCAGAAAGCCGAATAATTTTACCTTCGCCTTATAGGTGGTGTCGGTGCGCTCTGCCGAAACGGAGGCATCCGTCTCCAAGGTATAATAAAAATCCACCGGCGGCTCTGTTCCCACATAGTAACTGAAGCTGCCGGGAATCCGATAAACCCCATAGCCGACCAATGCCCCCACCAGCAAAAGACAAAGGATCGGCAAACTGATTTTCAACAATTTTTTCATTATTATAACGACCTTTCAGCCATTATTTTTTGAAAAAATTCTTCAAATATCAATTGGAATTTATGGCAATTCTTTTTTGAAAGTCTCCCAGCGTGTTAAAAATCCCCCGCAATGCATTCGTATTGCGGGGGCATTTTAATTTTTATTGATTTGAATAGGTCATTTCGATCAGTTTATTATCCAGGGTACTGCGGGCGAGTTCAAGGGCGCCGAAAATCTGCTCTGCCGCTTTCGGGTGGATCTCGCCGCTGCCGGTGACGGCGTTGGTCAGGGTTACCGTTACAACCTCGGAGCCGAAGGTATAGGTGGCTTTATTCCCCTCCCGATGAACCTCCGCGGTTTCCCCCTCCAGACCCGCGATCTGCTCTTTGAGCTGCTGAAGGCTGGCGGCACGCTCGCTTTTATTCTCGACCGTCAGATAATAAAGAGTATCGGCGGGGACACTATACTGATAGGTATAGGCGCCTGTTTTGGTATCCAGATAAAGCTGGCGGAAGGCGCAATCGGGCAGCTTTGCGGGAACGATCAACAGCTCCCGTGCATTATAATAGCGATTGCCATAGCCCAGAGTGGAGCGTTTTTCCAGGGCATCGGCGAATTCCCTGATCGAAAGATAGGTGCGGATCCCGCCGGTATTGATCTTTTTGGGCTTTCTCAATGGCGCCAGAGCTGCGCTGTTTCCATCTCCTCCGTAATAGTACTCCTCGATCGTTTCGGTTTTTCCGGACTCCGGGGGCGTTTCTTCTTTGGGCTCTTCCGGAGCCCGCACATCATCCGCCGTATGCTCATCGCCCTTCGCCGTATCCTCCGCATCGCCGTTGGAGGAATCCTTTTTATCCTCATTCTGCGTATCATTGAGGGCTTGATCCTCTTGGGGCTTTGCGGAGCCGTCCGCTTCGCTCTCCTGATCAAAGAGATCCTCCGTCACCGATTCATCGCCGAAGTCGAAGTAATCTTTTTCCTTTTTGATAACGCCGTTATAAAATCCCACGCCGATCAGCGTAAACAGAAAGATGGCGGCAACAGAAGCGGCGGTGGTAATAAAGACGGGCTTCAGGTTCTTTTTAGGGGCGGGCGGAGCAGGAGGG
>CAZIQE010000178.1:0-5184 GCA_964541385.1 uncultured Eubacteriales bacterium
ACGATAGGCAGTACCGCAGCAAACGGGAACGATGGTGTTTTCAATAGTAGCTTTCCGGAGTGCGGAGCGGATTTCATCCTTGGTGAGCTCCTCGCCTTCCAGATATTTCATCATCAGTTCTTCATCGGTTTCAGCAACGGCCTCCACCAATGCGGCACGGTATTCCTCGGCCTTTTCCTGCAAATCTGCGGGGATATCCTCATCCCGGAAATCCTTACCCAGATCGTCGTAATAAACCTCGGCTCTCATTTCGATCAGATCGATGATGCCACGGAAGGAATCTTCATAACCGATGGGCAGCTGGATGGGAACGCCGTTACATTTCAAGCGTTCCTTCATCATCGTGAGAACGTGATAGAAATCGGCACCCAGGATGTCCATCTTATTCACAAAGATCATACGGGGAACACGATACTTATCAGCCTGGCGCCATACGGTTTCAGACTGGGGCTCAACGCCGCCCTTCGCACAAAGAACAGTAACAGAGCCATCCAATACACGCAAGGAACGCTCCACTTCAACAGTAAAGTCTACGTGACCCGGGGTATCGATGATATTGATTCGATGGCCTTTCCAATGACAGGTAGTGGCAGCGGAGGTGATAGTGATACCACGCTCCTGCTCTTGTTCCATCCAGTCCATAGTAGCGTCGCCGTCGTGGGTTTCGCCGATCTTATGGTTCTTACCGGTATAGAACAAAATACGCTCTGTTGTAGTCGTTTTACCGGCATCGATATGAGCCATAATACCGATATTACGATACTTATCGAGTGTAAATTCTCTAGGCATAAGTTCTCCTTCCTAACGCTGGATTACCATCTATAATGGGCAAATGCTCTGTTGGCCTCTGCCATCTTATGAGTATCGTCACGTTTTTTAACAGCACCGCCGGTTTCGTTGATGGCGTCCATAATTTCGCCGGCCAAACGCTCACACATATACTTTTCGTTTCTGTTTCTGGAATAAGAAGTCAACCAACGCAGACCGAGGGTCTGGCGGCGGTCGGCACGCACTTCCATCGGAACCTGATAGGTGGCACCACCTACACGGCGAGCCTTAACCTCCAGCTTGGGCATAATGTTTTCCATTGCCTCATTAAAAGCATCAAGGGGTTCCTTGCCGGTTTTTTCTTTAACGATGTCGAATGCATCGTATACAATTTTTTGAGCAACACCCTTTTTACCGTCATACATAATATTATTGATCAATTTTGCAACAATAACACTACCGTATACGGGATCGGGGAGTACTTCTCTTTTGGGGACAAAGCCTCTTCTGGGCATGTTCTTCCCTCCTTCATAATTATGATATCATTGGTACTCGAAGATATTTCTTCTCCGTCAGCTCATTTTAAGAAACCTTATCCGATCTATATAGATAAAACAAAGTTTTAAAAATCACTGATCAATTTTTGCAGGGCCGGTACCTTATTTTTTCCCTGCCTTGGCTTTCTTTGCGCCATACTTGGAACGAGCCTGATTACGGTTTGCAACGCCCTGGGTATCCAAGGTACCACGAATAATATGGTAACGAACACCGGGAAGATCCTTTACACGCCCGCCACGGATCAAAACTACGCTATGTTCCTGCAAGTTATGTCCTACACCGGGAATATAAGAGGTTACTTCAACGCCGTTGGTCAAACGCACTCTTGCAATCTTACGCAATGCAGAGTTCGGCTTCTTGGGGGTGGCAGTTTTAACAGATGTGCATACACCGCGCTTTTGAGGGCTTGCAGTATCAGTAGGCCGATTCTTCAGGGTATTAAAGCCTCTGTTCAAAGCCGGAGCGGTGGATTTTTTAGCAACGGTCTCTCTGCCTTTGCGAACCAACTGGTTAAAGGTAGGCATAAAAACAACTCCTTTCTTCTAAAATTCGATCTATTAAAAAGCCTATGGGCTTTTTAACCAAAAAAACCTTGGCGCAAAGCGGATTTTTGAGCCTTTTCAACAAGACAAAAGGACAGAAAAACGCCCGTGCGCAACTAAAATAAATAATAGCACACGGGCGGTTTATTTGTCAACCTTTTTTTAAAGATTTTTAGCCTTGAACGTCCTCTTCAGCGGTTTCGGGCGGATCGATCTCGCCGATCTCCAGGTTCCGATAACGTTCCATACCGGTACCGGCGGGAATCAAGCGACCGATGATAACGTTTTCCTTCAAGCCGACCAGAGGATCCACCTTGCCACGGATCGCAGCATCTGTGAGAACCTTTGTGGTCTCCTGAAAGGATGCGGCGGAAAGAAAACTATCCGTTGCCAAGGAGGCCTTGGTAATACCCAGCAATACGGGAGATGCAACCACCAGATTGATTCCGGCTTCACCGGCATCGATCCGAGCCTGCAATTCCTTATTGCGGTCTTCCACGTCGTAGCGATCCACCAGAGTACCCAGCAGCATATCGGGCTGCGGATTCTCATCGATACGAACCTTCCGGATCATCTGACGAACGATCACTTCAATATGCTTATCGTTGATATCAACACCCTGCAGGCGGTATACGTTCTGGACTTCCTTGATCAGATAGTCCTGAGCGGCGATATCGCCCAAAAGACGTAAAACATCGTGGGGATTGATCACGCCGTCGGTAATGATCTGACCCTTTTCCACACGGGTTCCTTCCAAATGTTCCCGGAATTTGAGACCGAACGGAATATTGATATGCACCTCTTCATGATCATCGGTTGTAATGATCACGGGTGTGCAGTTATCCTTGGTATCCTGTTCGCTGAAATCACGGTGAATCACACCGGTGGCCTCTGCCAATACAGCAGTTTTCTTTGGGCGGCGGGCTTCGAAAAGCTCTTCAACTCTCGGAAGACCCTGGGTAATATCTCCGCCGGAGGCAACACCGCCGGTATGGAAGGTTCTCATGGTCAGCTGCGTACCGGGTTCACCGATGGACTGCGCAGAAATGATCCCAACGGCTTCGCCGGCGCAAACGGGTTGACCGTTTGCAAGGTTGGCGCCGTAGCATTTTGCGCAGACACCGTGGTGAGAACGGCAGGTCAATGCAGAGCGAATCTCCAGACGGTCGATGCCCTTCGCTTCGATGATATCCACGTCGGCATCGTTCATCAAACGGTCGTTGGGAACCAGCACTTCACCGGTGGCTTCATCCACCAGAGGGTTCACAAGGTAACGACCGATCAAACGGTCACGCAGCTTTTCAATCACGGAATCGCCTTCCACGATCTTGGAAACCATAATTCCTTCGGTGGTGCCGCAATCCTGCTCACGGATCACAACATCCTGCGCCACGTCTACCAGACGGCGGGTCAGATAACCGGAGTCTGCGGTACGCAGAGCGGTATCAGCCATACCCTTACGGGCACCTCTGGAGGAAATGAAGTATTCCAAAACGTTCAGACCTTCACGGAAGTTTGCACGGATCGGGATTTCAACCGCCTTACCGGAGGTGTTCGCCATCAAGCCACGCATCCCTGCCAACTGGCGGATCTGGTTCATACTACCACGGGCACCGGAGTTCGCCATCATATAGATGGGGTTGAATTCATCCAGATAGTTCTTCAATTCATCGGTAACCAGCTTCGTGGTTTCATCCCAGGTTTTGATGACCAGATTATACCGCTCTTCATCGGAGATCAAGCCACGGCGATAGGTATTGATGATCTTGGTGATCTTCTTATCCGCTTCGGCGATCAATTCGTATTTTTTGGGCGGCACGGTCATATCGCTGGTTGCAACGGTGATGGAGCCACGGGTGGAATACTTAAAGCCCTGCGCTTTGATCATATCCAGCATTTCTGCGGTAACGGTAGAGCCCTTGGTCTTAATGGAACGGTAAATGATTTTATCCAGCACCTTTTTGGTCACCACTTCATCCACTTCCAGATCAAAGATCTTAGAAGGATCGCTACGATCCACCAACCCCAGATCCTGGGGAATTGCATGGTTAAAGATCATCCGTCCGATGGTGCAATCGATAATGCGGCTTTCGGCTTTGCCGTTCCACTCCTTCGTTACACGAACACGGATCGGAGCGTGCAGACCGATCACCCCGTTATCATAAGCAACGATGGCTTCGTCTTCATTCTTGAACGCCTTCCCTTCCCCGGGCTCGTTATGCTTCACGATCGTGAGGTAATAGGAGCCCAGAACCATATCCTGCGTCGGAACGGTTACGGGATGACCATCCTGGGGCTTCAAAAGGTTATTGGCAGAGAGCATCAGCATCCGGGCTTCCGCCTGGGCCTCTGCAGAAAGGGGTACGTGCACCGCCATCTGGTCGCCGTCGAAGTCGGCGTTGAATGCAGTACATACCAGAGGATGCAGTTTCAAGGCACGACCTTCCACCAGAACCGGTTCGAACGCCTGAATTCCCAAGCGATGCAGAGTGGGCGCACGGTTCAAAAGCACGGGATGATCCTTGATCACGCTTTCCAGCGCATCCCAAACCTCTTTGCGCATCCGCTCCACCATCTTTTTGGCGGATTTCACGTTGGTTGCCAAACCGTCGGCAACCAATTTCTTCATCACGAAGGGTTTAAATAACTCAATTGCCATTTCCTTGGGCAGACCGCATTGATAGATCTTCAGCTCCGGACCTACCACGATAACGGAACGGCCGGAATAATCAACACGTTTGCCCAAAAGATTCTGACGGAAACGACCCTGTTTCCCCTTCAGCATATCGGAAAGGGATTTCAGAGGGCGGTTATTCTGACCGGTTACGGGGCGCCCACGGCGACCGTTATCGATCAGAGCATCCACAGCCTGCTGCAGGATCCGTTTTTCGTTCCGGATAATAACGTCGGGCGCATTCAGCTCCAATAATCTTTTCAGGCGGTTATTCCGGTTGATGACCCGGCGATAGAGATCGTTCAGATCGGAGGTGGCGAACCTGCCGCCATCCAGCTGAACCATCGGACGAATTTCGGGCGGGATCACCGGGATCACATCCAGAATCATCCATTCGGGGCGGTTGCCGGAAAGACGGAACGCCTCCACCACCTCGACTCTTTTGATTAGACGGGTTCTTTTTTGACCGGTGGCGGTTTCCAGCTCTGCCTTCAATTCAGCCGACAACTGCTCTAAATCGATCTCGCTGAGCAGTATTTTGATGGCTTCTGCGCCCATCATCGCCTTGAAATCGTCTTCATAACGCTCCAGATACTGGGCGTATTCGGTATCGTTCAGGATCTGTTTTTTCAAAAGCGGCGT
>CAZIQE010000179.1:0-1735 GCA_964541385.1 uncultured Eubacteriales bacterium
AGCTTATCCGCCTTCGTTGCCACCACCCAATAGGGAATATTGGCGGATTCCAGATAGTCTGCCATATCCAGATCCGCATCTGAAGGACCGTGGCGCAGATCGATCAGCGATAACGCCAGGCGTTTATCGCTATCGAACCGAAAATACGCCTCCATAAAGCGTGCCCACTTTTCCTTTTCCGCCTGAGAGACTTTGGCATAGCCGTATCCGGGCAGATCGACCAGAAATAGCTTTTGATCGATCTCATAATAATTGACCGTTGCGGTTTTCCCCGGTTTTTCGGAGGTGCGTGCCAGGGATTTACGCTGCATCAGGCAATTGATCATCGAGCTCTTCCCCACGTTGGAGCGGCCGCAGAATAAAATTTCCGGCAAGCCGACTTGAAATTGATTGGGGCGGACTGCGGAAATCTTCAGTTTTACCTTTTGAAGATTTAAAGCCATATTTCTTTTCCAACGTCCTTTTTCCCTGCCTTTTGCGGCGGGCAGACAAAGGACTTTCTTTTTTTATTTGAGATACCCAAAACGCCCTTGATGACCTCATCGGCGTGGGAAACGGCAATGAATTCAATCGATTGCCGCACCGTTGGATCGATCTTTTCCAGATCCGGCAGATTGGCTTTGGGAATATAGACGGTTTTGATCCCGTGCTTATAAGCTGCCATCGTTTTTTCCCTCAGACCGCCGATGGGCAGAACACGCCCGGTGAGGGTGATTTCGCCCGTCATGGCGATTTTGTTGCTTGCCGGAATGCCCGTTAATGCGGAGCAGACCGCCGTTGCAATGGTGATGCCTGCGCTGGGACCGTCCTTCGGAACGGCGCCCTCCGGGAAATGGATATGCAGGTCTTTTGATTTATAAAAATCATTGCTGATATTGACCCAATCGGCGATACTCCGCAGATAGGAAACTGCCGCCCGGGCACTTTCCTTCATCACGTCGCCCAGACTGCCGGTCAGCTCCAGCTTGCCGGAGCCTTCCAATGCCGATACTTCCACGGTGAGCATCTCGCCGCCCACCGAAGTCCATGCCAGACCATTCACGATGCCGCAGCATCCTTCATCATAGAGCGGCTCCTCTTTATACTTCTTGGGACCGAGCAATGCCTCCAACTGACCGGGCGTTACGCTGAGGCTCCTTTGCTCCTCGTCTACGATCTTCAAAGCGACCTTACGCATAATCTTACCGATGCACCGCTCCAATTCACGCACGCCGGACTCCCTGGTATAGCCATCGATAACGGCACGCAGGGCGGCATCGCTGAATTTCACCTGGCTGCCCTTCAAGCCGTGCGTCTTCCGCTGCTTGGGCACCAGATATTGCTTGGCGATATGAAATTTTTCTTCATCCAGATAAGAAGAAAGCTCGATCACTTCCATCCGATCCAATAAGGGTCTGGGGATGGTATCTAAGGTATTAGCCGTCATAATAAAGAACGCCTGAGAAAGATCCATCGGCACCTCGATATAATGATCCACGTAGTTGCAGTTTTGCTCCGAATCCAGAACTTCCAGCAACGCAGATGCCGGATCTCCCCGCAGATCGGAGCACATTTTATCCACCTCATCCAAAAGGATCAGGGGATTACTGCTCCCCGCCTTGATCACCGCATCTGCGATCCTGCCGGGCATTGCCCCGATATAGGTTTTCCGATGACCCCGGATCTCTGCCTCATCGTGGACACCGCCCAAGCTTACCCGAGCCAGTTTTCGGTTGGTGGCTTCGGCAATACTGCG
>CAZIQE010000180.1:0-5290 GCA_964541385.1 uncultured Eubacteriales bacterium
TATCCCGCCGGTTTAACCGGTTACGTGGAGGAAGGGTTCTATATGGAGAACTCCTTCAACTACGGCGAAATGGTGGAGGGCATCAATCTGGCAAACAGCGCATCTTATGCAGACGGGATCCATACGGTGATGCTCCGTCCCTCCGACAAAACCAAGGTCGGCACCGTGGGCGTGAATAACTACTACCGGAAGCATGGGCGGATGAAATCCACCTATGATTCCTTCAACGTGAATAACGAGGATATCACCAACGATAACGCCGTCGGCTATTCTCAGGAGGATTTTGCCAACGGCGTAGTGGCGGAAAAGCTGAACGGTCCTTCGGGTCAACCTCAAGTGGGTCAGGCGGATGGCTATATTATGCGCTTCACCCAGTCCGAGGCCGGTTATCCCGTTGCCACTTATTTCGATAAAAACACCCTTGAACCGATCGTGAAGCGTACTGCGCATACCACCACCAACGTGGGAAAAAACACTCTTGCCGAAAAGTCCGAATTATTCAGATATGTTTCCGAAAATCTGGGGAAATTCCCCGATATTGCTTCGTTGGGCAATTATGAGATCGATAATGCATACGATCTTTTCGCTATGAGCCTTCTGACCTCCTTCAGAGGGGTTAGCAATAAGTCCAACTGCTTTACGAACCTGGGGCTGACCGGGATCACCATCACCGCCGATATCGATATGGCGGAGATGAAGGATCTCTTCCCCATCGATAACTTTGTTCCCCTGGGGAGCACCAACCCCTTCACGATTCCCCTCGACGGGCAGAACCACGTGATCAAAAACTGGAAAACCGTTTCCTACGTAATGCCTCAGATTGAAAACGGAAGTGCTTATACAAATACTTATACCCAAACCGGCTTTATTGCCATGGGTGCCGGCGAGATCAAAAATCTGGGCTTGGCAGATGCTAAGACCGTATTGGATTATCAGCTGGAAAGCGAAGGGACGGCAAACCCGGCAGGCGGCTTAATGGTGGGCTACCAATCCGGTGCTTTGGAAATCAACGGCTGCTATGCAACCGGTGAAGTGATCGCACGCAATGCGAAGGTCTTAAACTACAACAGCGATCCGAGAAATGAAAAAATGGGCGCTCTGCTTGGCTTCGATCCCGACGGAACCGCTGTTTTTGCGGGGAGCTGGGCGGATGCCAAGCTCAAAGCGGAATATACCGGCGCTCCCTTCACCGAAAATAAACTGACCGTATGCGGCAGCACCGATGCCGGCATTTTGGAAGAAAATATGGCGAGCGTTTACTACTTCGCCGATACCGATGAAATCCCCTACGGTTCTTATGAAACCCGCCAGTATCAGAAACGGATCACGGAAGCAGACGACGTGAAGATGGCGGCGGTTGAGCTGAATCAGATCGCCGGCAGCGCAGTATGGGGCGTTGAAAACAATAAGCTTACCTTTGCAACGGCTGAAAATGCAGTTGTCGGTGTTTATTATCAAAAGGTGGGTGCCAGCGGATATAAGGGCGGTGCGCCCGAGATTCAAGTGGCGAAGCCCGGCGAGATCATCGTCCTGCCTACCTTCGCAAGCTATGAGCCGGATCCCGCTTCCTATCCCGACGGCGTTGAAAACGGGCGGTTCGTGATGCCTGCCCGCAATGTGGAAATTCAATACATTGCCAATACCTATGATCGGGATCTGGTGCAATCCATCTACGATCATTACGGTGAGATGGATGAATCTCTTTTCACCGGCGAAAGCGTCGGCGCTTTGAAAAATATCAAGAATTATGCCAAGTATCTCCTGGAGAACGCAGATACGCTGGATGCGAAAAACTGCTTTGCTCTGCAAACGCAGCTTGAGGAGTTCGTGATGAACCTCAAGCTGGAATTGGTGGCGGTTTATCCCAATATTCCCGCTTATTCCGATTATGAGCAGATGAAGGAATATAACACCAGCGGCGTTTGGGCGATCAGCAGCAAAGAAGACTGGATCGCTCTGACCAACGTTCCGGTTGCCTCCTTTGATGCCCATATCGAGCTGCATCTGACCAACGACATCGATATGAAGAATGAACCTACGATGCCGATGTACTATGGCGGCATCTTCTCGGGTGTGATCGACGGTCACGGTTATGCATTTAAAAATCTGAACGTCACGATGGCGGATACCAATCCCAATCTCGCCATCGGCGGTTTGGTTTCGCAGATGCAAAATGCAACCATCCGTAATCTGGGCGTGGAGAGCGGTATTGTATCGGTTACCAACCATCAGCCCTCCAGCGATAACTACGGCGTCGGTGTCATTACCGGTTACAGCACCGGCTCCACCTTCACCAGGGTTTGGGTCGATAGCGGTATGACGCTGGAGCTCAATAACTGCAAGAATAACTCTTCTTATGCAGTAATTGCAGGGCGTGGACATAATATTTTTGAATCCTGCTATAGCTATTGTAAAATCCGAGCCACCGGCAATCCCAACCACGTTTCCCATATGGGCGACTGGGTCAACGGTGCTTCCGGTCAGTTGAATAACTGCTTCGGGGTCACGGACGTGAATAGCGGCGTTAACGTTTATATGTACCGTGCCAACAGCTCTGTGAACAACGTTCAAACCGCCAATAACCTCTGGATCGTTGGCGGAAAGGACGTTAAGCATAGCAGCACGATTGCCAGAAATTCCGGTAAACTGTCGAAGGGTGCCGAGAAAAACGGTGTGCTGGCTTATAGGCTCTGGGCGAACTACGTGGATGGCAGAGGAACCCGGAATTACTACACGGTGGAAAACGGAAAAACCGTTTTCGGCACGCGGGATACGCAGTATTACCGTCTGCGCATTACGAAGGACTCCACGCATACCGATTATTACGGAAAGCCCGGCACGGTGATCGATATCAGCAATAGCGGCTACGATGCAAATTATCTGCAGATTCAGCAAGGCAGCGTTGGCACCCTGAACGGCCTGAAGGTCACGATGGGCGAAGGGGATATGAATCTGAAGGTGGTCATTCCCGGCGGCGCAAACCTTTCCAAGCTGGATGAAGCGCTGAATTACTATAAAGTATATAACGGCGAAGGCTATATTACCGATTTCTCCTGCTTCAAAAACGGGGATGCATTAAAAGCCAAGCTGGATGACGTTATCGCCAAATATGATACTTATAAAAGAGAAGACCAGGCCGAGATCGATAGTGCGGCGGCATTTTTGAAAAACGGTTATGTTTTGGATAATACCAAGATCATTCCCGCTTCCTATTCCAAGGATTTCTGCAAGGTTGAGGGCGATAAGAATTATCCCAGAGTGGGTATCTTCAGCCTGGCAGACCTGAAATTTATGGAAGCAAAGTCCTCTGTTTACGCCTATGAACAAACCGTCTATCTCGGCACGGATCTGAATTTGGCTGATTCCGATTTCAATACGCTGGAAAACCTGCGGTGCGCTTTCGACGGTCAGGGTCATACCATTACAGACTATCTGGCTGATTCCTATGGCTTCTTCCAGAGCTACGACGGCTCCGGAGTTCGGAACGTGACCTTCGATTTCACCAGGAAGAATATTGCAAAGAACAAGAAAAGCGGCAGTATTATTGCCAACGATTGTTCCTACGACGGCGCAATCTTTGAAGGGATCACCATTAAAAACGGTCATTTCCTGAGAACCTCCAGCGGTTCTGCCAGCGGCGGCAAACGGTATGACGTATTCGGGTTGATTCTGGGTCAAACCTTTGCGAAAAAAGCAACGACGCTAACCATTCGTGACTGTGTTGTTGAAAATAACACCTTCAGCGTAACCAGCACCGGTTACGGATACGGCTTCCTGGTTGGTCAGAATAACGTGGATTCAACTCTGAACATTGAAAACGTGATGGTGATCAATAATACCTTCGGCTCCAAGGGCGGCGGTAAGGGTTATGTGGTCGGACGCTCAGAATCCACCACCACCAAGCCCGTAACCAATATCAAGAATGCGCTTGTCTATGGCAATACCGGCGGTAACTTCGGTCTGTTCGGCGAATTCTGGTCGAAAGCCACCGATCCCGGCATGTATGCAGAGGTGGACGTGCAGAACGTATTCTACTATAACAACGCCGGAAGCATTACGAAATATCTGGATTCCGGTTACCGTGAGGAATTCAGCCCGATCCATCTGAGCGGTTCCGGTATCTACAGCGATAACGGCGAAGTTTTCTATAATAGTGCCGTTGACTATACCGAGCTGCCGGATATCAATGCGTTAGGGTTCAGAGAGGGAATGACCGTTGTTCCTACTGCAGAGCTTTTGGATCCCGAATGGGTTTATAACTATAACGAGGACGTGAAGGCTGACCCAACCATTTTGAAGCTTGCGCTGAAGGATGGCGATCTGGTTTACGCTTCCGAAACGAATCAGGTTCCCCATATGGTAACGGTTGGAACCGAGCCGGGTGCTCCTGTATTCTATACGGATGCAAACGGCAAGCTGGCGGGAGATACCTCCGGGATCGCAGCTCTTTCCGATTGCTCCTTCGATGTGGGCGATCCGTTAAACCACGTGTTCACCGGAAATACCACCATTCATAGTGTTCCCCATAACGTTCCCGTTGTTGAGGAGCCGGGTTCGGAAGGTATGCATACCGGCGAATGTGTGAATTGCCATAAGTCCGTAACGCTTCCCTGCGTGGAGGAAGAGGGTTATCCCAAGCCTTATTCCGATCCGCAGATCAAATCTGCGCTCCAGCATCGCTGCAAGATCTGCCAAAATGAATGGCTGACGGATATCGATCAAACAGAGCCCACTCTGACGGGCGCAGCCAGTTGGAAGGCACCGGTAAATTCCGTTGCAACGATTCCGGTTAAAACCATCAACTTCCCTGCTGTTGCTTCGATGGTATTGAATATCACCTACGATAAAACGGCAGTAACCAACCTGGAAGTGGTAGCAGCAGATCAAAGCTGCACGGTGGAAACGGTCGATACCGCCGCCGGAAAGCAAGTGACGGTTACCAATCAAAATCCGAACGAGGGGCTGGAAATGACCGCCGACGGCGTTCTCTTTGATCTGGTGCTGACAACGGGTGCCGCAGGAACAAGCAGCGTGGACGTTGCGGTTCAGTCGGTTACGGATAGTGCAATGAATCCCGTTCCCACCGTTTTCGGCTTCACCACCGAGCTGACGGTTCACGAAAAGAAAATGGGCGATGTGGATCAAAACGGCGTTTCCGATATGAACGACGTTGTGAAGATGATGCGTTATCTATTGGAAATGAACGTTGAAGGAACCTTTGACGTGGATGCCGCAGATATCAACGGCGATCAGGTGATCGATCTTCTGGACGTTGTGGATCTCTGCCATA
>CAZIQE010000181.1:0-9569 GCA_964541385.1 uncultured Eubacteriales bacterium
ATAAACGCCATCCAGGATGGTCTGCTCGGTTACGGTTTCACCGTTTTCATTTACGAGTGCGCAGTATTCCAGATTTCTCATACCCTCTGCGGCGGCGGCGGGAAGCGTTCCGTCGCTTTCGGTATAGAAGGTATATCCGCCAACAGTTACCATAAAGGGAGCCTTATGGCTTTCGTCTGCCTCAACAACTGCGCCGTCCGGCGTGATTGCATAATCAACGCCTTCGGTTGCATGGTTATAGGAATAAACCTCAGCATCTGCAAATTCGAAATAAGCGGTGTTGTTTGCAAAGGAAGCGGCAGTTTCATGGGCTGCCAGATCTTCCAGAGTACCTTCGGTCAATACGTTGCCGGTTTCGGCATCGTCGAGGAGGCGAACCGCGCCGTTATCTACGAATACGTTTTCGGCGGTAAAGTTATTGGCTTTATATTCTCCGCCTTCACGATACACCAAAGTGTAATCGGAATCATTATTAACTGCCAAAACGTTCTTGAAGGATACGTTATGAGGCTGATCCTTTGTCCAGCAATCTACCATCAAGAGGGCAACAGGGTCTTTGCCGGTGTGCTTATTGCCATTGATCTCAATATTCTCAAAGGTGAGCGATTGAGAAGCCTTGGACAAACCGATCTCATAGGTCAGCCAGCTGCTGGCTACGCCTTTGGTGATCGTGTTGTTCAGAACCTTGATGTTCTTCAGAGTAACGTTATTCGTTCTCGGTGCGGCACCCTGGTCGCTGTAGCCATCGAGTTCATGCAGAACCATCGAATTATAAGCTCTGCCATTCAGCGTGTTATTTTCGATGGTGATATTGCTGATGGTCACGTTGGTATCCTGATATTTACCGCCGATGGAACGAACCAGCAAACTGAAATGATTATAATTATTGTTGATAACGGCATTACGAACGGTAATGTTATCGATCAAACCGTCGCCCTTAACGTTCTGAAGGGTATTCGCCAACAGTCCGGCACGTGCTTTATTGATCGTTACTTCAACACCCTCATCATAATCAAACACGAGGTTTTTAATGAAGGAGCCGTCCCAGCTCTGGAAGAACCCGAAGGTCTTGGGCGAGAAGTTCCAGATGGTGTGGTTCTGGCCGTCGAATCCACCTTCCCAGTTTTCGATGGTTGTGAATTCAGAGCCCTGCAGATCCAGATCTCTGCAAAGGTAAACAACCTGACCTTCGCCCGCACCGATTCCGGTGCGCTCCCAAGTTAAGAGATCGGCTTCACTATAGATGCCGAGAGCGGTTGCGGGTGCAACCAGATTGATCTCCTTGCCGATCGAGAGCGAGATCGTTTCTGTTTTCATACCAATAGGAACAATATCGTTTTCAGCCAAAACGAAGAGATCTGCCAATGCAGAAATATCTGCATCCATTTCAGCCTGGGTTGCATAAGTATCAACCTTGCCCTTGATCTCTTCCAGCTTAACGTCAACGCCCTTTTCTGCCCAGAATACTGGATTCTCATTATAGAGCGTATCCAACTTGTTCAGATCCTCTGTGTAAAGTGCATCGGAGGACACGCTGCCGTCGGCGGCACCAAAGGTGAAGGTTTCGCCGTTCACAGTGCCCAAGCTGCCTTCATCAAGGGTAAATGCCATACCGCTCATACCGACTGCTTCAGCCAGATTAACGGTTTCGCCGTCGCTGCCGTATGCTTCAATGACTCGGCCTGCCTTCGGCAGATTGATGCTTACTTTACGGGTCTGCCCGGCTGCATCGCAGAATACGGGTCTGCCGTTCACCATCTTCACGTAGGTGCCGTTTTGCGTACCCTGGTTGAAGGCATAGGCATAAATGCCTTTTTCAAAGTCTGCAACGTCGCCGACCGTGGTATCGAGAGCAAAATCTTCAACGTGGGCACCCAAAGCTGCCAGATCGGCCAGCGTACCCACGGATTCCACGGTACCGTCGTCGCCGAGGAACAGGCTTATTTTTTCGTTGTCCACGTAAACGTTTTGTGCATTCAGCGTATTAGCCGTATAGGCACCGCCCTCACGGTAGCGGATCATCTGCTCGCTGATCTCGTTGCCGAATGCGATCACGTTGGTGAAGCTGAGGGTGTTCGGAGTGTTTTTGCCGAAGAATTCCCGCATAAACAAAGAGGTTCTGCCCGTTCCGGTATTTCCGTAGATCAAAACGTCTTCGAAGGACCAGGTGCTTCCGCCCTGGTTGATTTCACTCATCAGGTAGGAGTTGCCGTCGCTGGCGAAGTGATTGTTCCGAATAATGATGTTTTTGAAGTCATAGGTGGTGCCTGCGCCTGCAGGGCGACCGACAAACAAGGAGTTATTCGTCTTGGTGCTGTTGACCGTATTATTTTCGATCAGGATATCTTCGATCCTGATCTGCGTATTTGCCGGGCTCGCAAACATCAACAGAGCAAAATTCGCATAACCTTTTGTGGTCGCTGATTTCACGTTTGCATTTCGGATGGTAATGTTTTTGACCAGACCGTACTCAGCGCTTCCATACTGCTGATAGGTATTCATAACGATAGCGCAGGCGTCCCGATCAGTTTCGTATACAACGTCCTCATCAAAATCGAAAACGATATTCTGAACGAAGGGACCGTCGTAGCTGATAAAGAAGCCGTGCCGGTAGCTGTAGGGCGTAAAGTTCTTGATGGTATGCCCCTGGCCGTCGAAGCCGGCTTTCATATCGCCCAGAGCGATGAAGTCATATCCTCTCAGATCCAGATCTGCGCCGAGATAAACGGTTTTATCTTCAGTGAGGAAGTATTCTTCATCCTCTGCGGTAAGAAGATCTCTTTCCTCATAGAGCCCGATCTTGGAGAACGACATATTGGTCATAGCGGGGATCGTTATGCCGTTATTCAGATGGATCTCCGGATTGCCGAAGGTGGCAGGAACGATATCATCGTTCGTCAAATTTTGATAAAGACGAACCAACTCTTTGATGGCATCATCGACGTTGCCCTGGCTGGGGAACGGATCGGTCGTCTTTGCCTCTTTTACAGCGTTAAGCATAGTAACCATGGCGGGCTTGGTTGCCCAGAAAGCCTCGTTTTCGGCAATAAGATCCAAAACGGTGTTCAAATCGCCGTAGGATGCGATCGCTTCCGCATTGATCACGCTGTTTCCTGCACCAAAGGTGAAGGTATTGCCATCCAGAGTGCCGACATCCCCATCTGCCAGCGCAATGGTTGCACCATTGGTTAAGAAATAATCATTCAGATCAACGCGATCTCCGGCAACGCCGTAAACCTCCTGAACGTCTTCACCGACGTTAACGGTCAGTTTCCGGAGCTGCGTTTCTTCCGTTGCAACAACTGCTCTGCCCTTGGCATCCACGTTCCAGAAGGAATCTTTCACCTTCAGTTCGTTCATCATAAAGACGCTGGCAGGATCGCTCTTGGCAGCGGTCTTGGTGTTTTTATATTTTGTAGCAAGGTTATCGGCGCCCGGTGCTGAGGCACCGACGATGTTACTGTGAACGCCCTGACTGTTCGTAACGTCCACGCCGCTATCGAAAACGGTTCCGGAGAACGAGCTATCGTAAATATAGGATCCGTTCGACGTTCTGTCTACACCGATCAAACCGCCGACTGCATTGGAGGCGGTATCGGAAATAACAACGGCGTTGGAATGGCAGTTTTCGATTCTGTCCAGCCAGCTCTTACCGACCAGAGAACCGGTAAAGATACCGCCGATGACAATACCGTTTTCGATCACGATATTTTTCAGCACGCCGGGTACTTTGCTGCCGCCGTAATGCCAGTTAAACAAACCGACATTATTATCATTGGGGCGATCGATATAAAGATTTTTGATCACGTATCCGTTGCCGTCAAAGGTTCCTTTGAATGCATAGTTACCGTTATCAATCTGATTGGCAACGTTGCCGCCGAATCCGGGGAATTTTTCCCAATTCAAATCAATATCGGCGCCCAAATAGAGAGTGCTTCCCTCAAAGCCGCAGCTATAGATCGCACTGATCTCAGCCACTCTTCTGAAGCCCTCAACACTTGTGATCTTCCACGTACCCGTGGTTGCCGTTAATGTGCTCGGAAGCTCCGCACCGGGTGCTAACCAGTGGTTCGTAGCAGGACTTCTGCTGCCTATAAAGTACTCAAGGTCCATAATGTCAGGCACATCCGTAAGGTCTACAGGTGTCGTTGCTGCTGTTGCAGGAACCACAAAACAAGCCAGCATACTGATCAGCATGCAGATTGTTAAAACTGCAGACAATACACGCGTTTTCTTTTTGAACATTCAATGTTCCCTCCTTTATAATTTTATAACGTTGTCATTTTGGGGATAATGACAGTATTATATGCTCTCATTTTAACACCGCAAACGCCAAAAGACCATCACTTTATGTGTCTTCTTTTACACATTTTGTGGATATCCTTGCAATTTTTTTAAAAAAGTTGTCTAAAATAAACAGAAAAATCGGGGGACACGCACGTGCCCCCCGATAACTCTCATCAATCAATTCTGCCGGTCAGTTCGCCTTGCGTTTTCAGGTTTTCGAAACCCTGCTGACGCAGGGCTTCATAAGCAACGATCGCCACGGCGTTGGAAAGATTCAAGCTCCGAGCCGCATCGATCATGGGGATCCGGATGCATTCCTCCGGATGCTCCTTTAAAATTCGCTCCGGCAAGCCCCGGGTCTCTCTGCCGAAGAGAAGATAGATTTCCTGCCCGTTCCTGAAATCCGCATCGCTGTAGATCTGTTTCCCTTTGGTGGTGCAATAGAAAAATTTGCCCTTGCCCTGCTCCGCCTTTAGAAAATCCTCGTAGGATTCGTGCACCGTCAGGTTCAGATACTGCCAATAGTCCAGCCCCGCCCGGCGCACCGCCTTTTCATCGATGCGGAACCCCAACGGCTTCACCAAATGCAAAGCACAGCCGGTTGCGGCGCAGGTGCGGGAAATATTGCCGGTATTCTGCGGGATCTCCGGCTCCACTAAAACAATATGGATCATAGGGTCAACTCCTTACTACATATTATATTAACACACCCGTTTTGCATTTTCAATAGGATTGATTTTCTCATTTTTGGCGAGAATATAGGGTAGAGGTGAAAGAAATGGAACGATTTTCAAAATTAGCGGCACACGCTCTGGAGCAGAGCCTATCCTTTGCCGAAGAGCTCGGGCACACCTATTTGGGGAGCGAGCATTTGCTGATGGGTCTCTTGAAGGAGAGCGAGGGGGTGGCATCCCGGCTTTTGGCATCCAAGGGGATCACCGCCCAACGCCTGCAGGATAAATTACAGCAATTGGTGGGGGTCGGGTCGCCCACCCTGCTTTCCATCAACGACATTACCCCCCGCCTGGAGGCCATTCTCACCCGGGCGGGGGTTTTGGCGCACCAGTTCGGGTTCACCGTGGTGGGCACCGATCATCTGCTGATGGCGCTTTGCGGTGCGCCGGAATCGATGGCTTGCAAATTGTTGGAGGAATTCGGGCAGGATCCCGAAAAGCTGCTCAGCCTTTTGCAGGAGCGGATGGGTATGAAGGATTTCCCCCTGCAGACGGATAAGGGCAGGAGCCGCCCCGCACCCGCCTTGAAATTCGCCATCGATCTGACCAAGGAGGGGAGCGGCTCCCCCCTGATCGGCAGGGAGCAGGAATTGAGGCGGCTGATGAACGTTCTGGTGCGCAAGACGAAAAACAACCCCTGCCTGATCGGGGAGCCGGGGGTCGGGAAAACGGTGATCGTGGAGGGGCTGGCGCAGCGGATCGCCGCCGGAGAGGTGCCGCCTGCCCTGCGGCAGCTGCAGATCCGGATGCTGGATCTGCCGGCTATGATCGCCGGCACCAAATACCGGGGAGAATTCGAAGAACGGCTGAAGGGCGTTCTGGAGGAGGCGGAAAAGGATCCCCGGCTGGTGCTGTTTATCGATGAAATGCATATTTTAGTGGGCGCCGGGGCAGCGGAGGGCGCCATTGATGCCGCCAATATCTTAAAGCCCGCTTTGGCACGGGGAAAAGTGAAGGTGATCGGCGCCACTACGCTGGAGGAATACCGCCGGTATATTGAAAAGGACGGTGCGCTGGAGCGGCGGTTTGCGCCGATCCGCATCGATGAGCCCTCCGAGGAGGAGACGATGGAGATTTTAAGGGGGCTTCGACCGGGTTTGGAGCGGCATCACCTTGTGGAATTCCCGGAGGAGAGCCTCTCCGCCGCCATCGCCCTTTCGGTCAGGTATCTGGGCGACCGTTTTTTGCCGGATAAGGCCATCGACCTTCTGGACGAGGCAGGAGCGCAGGCGCAGCTTTCGGCTTTCGAGGATCGAGAATGTTCCAATGATCAGCAAATCCAGCGAAAACAGCAGGAACTGGATCTCCTGCTCCGAAAAAAGAAATTCAAAGAGGCGATGGCGTTAAGGGAGGAAGTGAACCAACTGCAGCTTTTAAAAAAAGGGCAACCGACCGTGCGCCCCAAGGTCACCAAACGCCGGTTGGCAGCCATTGTCAGCCGGCAGACCGGCATTCCGCTCACCGAAACGGGTCTGGAGCAGCTGGCGGATCTGGAGGAGCGACTCTCTTCGCAATTGATCGGTCAGCCGGAGGCGATCGCCGCCCTCTGCCGGGCGGTGCGGCGGAGCCGGGCGGGGCTCAACGACCCCAAACGTCCCTCCTGCACGCTTCTGCTCTGCGGTCCATCCGGGGTGGGGAAGACCCGCCTCGCTCAGCTCCTTGCAAAGGAGCTGTTCGGCAGGGAAGAGGCGTTGATCCGCTATGATATGGCGGAATTTATGGAATCTCATTCCGTGGCTCGGCTGATCGGCGCACCGCCGGGCTATCTGGGCTTCGACCGGGGCGGGGGACTGGTGAGCCGGGTGCGGGAGCGCCCCTACAGTATTCTGGTTTTCGATGAGATCGAAAAGGCGCATCCGGAGGTATTGAATATCCTTTTGGGCGTGCTGGACGAGGGTCGCCTCACCGACGGGCAGGGAAAAACCGCCAATTTTCGCAACTGCCTGATCCTGCTCACCTCCAATCTGGGCAGCGATATTCTGCAAAAGGATCGGCTGGGCTTCGGCGAAAGCGCACCCGGCGATCTGGAGCAGGCCGCCAAACGGGCTGTCGGCAAAAAGCTGCGCCCGGAGTTTCTGAACCGATTGGATGAAATCATCGTCTTTAAGGAGCTCGGTCGGCGGGAATTGGCGCAAATCGCCGCCCTCCGGCTGAAAGACCTCGAAAAACGCCTTGAAGCCGGCGGCTATCCCCTCCGCTTTTCGCCCCTCGTTGCAGAGGAGGCGGTGGAGCGTGGCTACGATAAACGCTACGGTGCACGGGCGATCCACCGCCTGATCGAGCGGGAGATCGCCGCCCCGCTCTCCGCCCGCATCCTGGCGGGCGACCCGCCGGCGGGGGAACTGACCCCCGCCGATTTCTGGCCTCTGGGGCGGGAGCCCAACCCGCCCCTCTCCGCCACCGGCGTATAAAAGAGCCCCTCTGCCGAAAAACCGGCAGAGGGGCTCTTTAGCAGATAGGTTCGCCCATCTTTTATTCCATTAAATCCTCCACTTCGCAGCCGAGTGCTTTGGCAAGGTTTATTACAACACCAACCTGTGCTTTGCTGATATCGTTTTGCTTTTGCTCATATAGTTGTATCATACGAAGCGACACACCCGAAGCCTTGCTTAACTCCTGCTGTGTAAAACCTCTTGCCTTTCGGATGAAGTGCAATTTAGATTTTTTATTCTCTTTATTACGGGCAATGATCTCATTTGCACTTTCCACAAATTTACTTTCATCTGCTTCGTGAAGAATATACATTGAAAATACAGTTGAAAGGGTAAGACCGTCTTTAACGATATCTTCAAATCTTTTGTTGGTTTTCCATTGATAGTAAGCAAGGATCCAACCCGCCCAATACTCTCTACCTTTAAAATCCGTATAAGTCGGCTCTTTTTTTGTATAGGAAACGTTCGTTTCGTGAAGGACTGCCTCTGCCAATTCATAACCGGACATACCCGCTATATATTTCGGGTTCCCCTTTTCAAATTTAGAAGCAATACCCGATGATATAAACCAACCGAAAAACGCATCGGGTTCAAAACCCAAATCACGAACGGCGAAGTCTACCATATCGCCGAGATTATTCATTGCATCACTCAAGTATAACCCGTTGTAAGCGGTCGTCATCGTTCTTCCATTCCTCTCTTATAATATCAAGCACATACTTTTCGGTAAATATGGAACCTCTCTTTTTCTCTTTCTTAAATTCTTCTCTGGCGGCAGTATCACGGGCAAGTTTTTTAGGCAGGTATATTTTCCTCGTTGCGGGGACACTCTCAACGAACGAGAAGGAATCAAATGCCTTTTCCGATAATGCAACAACCTGCTCACCGAGTTTGCCTAAAACCATTGCTTTTTCTAACTGTGATATGGATATCGTATTATTCAAAAATGCAGTGGCGAACGAAAAATATGAATCGTCTGCCCGGTATCCCTTAATAATATCATAATTCTTATAGTCTATCCGAAAGTTCTCAAATATATATTCCTTTGCCTGCCCGGCAATATCCCCGCCTATACGGAATTTACGGTTTTCCAATAACACAAACAGCCAATTCAATATATTATAATCACCACCGGTGAGTGAAAGCACCGATAAACCAGAAAGGTCTAATTCATATTTATTGGCATAACCGTCTGTTTCCGCAGAGCATGCCCACTCTTTTGCGAGTTCAATATTTTCAGTACAGTAAAAACCGAGGCCGTAATCGTTATTGGGGTTTCCAACACCGAAAACCGGTTTTTCAATTATTTTAGAAGAGCCGTGATATACAACCGTTTTTTCTGCCATAACTTTTCTCCCTTTCTATATTATATCGCCACAGCGATAGTTTATTCTTCGTTTATATTATATCGGCGTGACGATAGTTTGTCAATAGGGACTTCGTGTTGATGATTTCCCGCTTTCTCCGATCACGGCATATCGATCAAAATTTATCAAAATATGTTGCATTAACTTTGTAAAAGTGGTAAACTATACTTGCCAAATTATATTAACCCGAAAACCGGATAGTGAAGAATATTTTTTCAAGGGGAAATTATACCCTTTTTTCTCATACCCCGAATTTGATAAAAATGCAAATTCCATCGGTATGAGTGAATTTAATGTTCTTCGTGTTGATATAGTTTGGCGACTATCGGAGTTTGCGTTTTTTGTGCGACTGCTTCGGTAGTCGCATTTTTTGTTTTAGGAGGTAATTATGGGAAAAATAGCAGAAATCATTAAATACGAAGGTGATAACAGCACCTTCATATGGAAGCATCCTTCAGAGGATTTCAATTCTCTGACGCAGCTCATTGTCCACGAGAGCCAGGAAGCGATCTTCTTTATGAACGGTCAGGCTTTGGATCTGTTCGGCCCCGGCCGCTATACTCTTGAAACGCAAAACATCCCCAAGCTCGGTGAAGTGCTCAACCGCTCCACCGGTGACGATACCCCGTTCCATTGTGAAGTTTATTTCGTTAATAAAACCGAGCAGATGAATATCAAATGGGGTACAGACAGCAGGGTGCAGTATATTGAGCCTACATACGGATTTCCCATTTCCATCGGTGCATCCG
>CAZIQE010000182.1:0-2789 GCA_964541385.1 uncultured Eubacteriales bacterium
GGGTGTATGCCCATTGAAGAAATGGCGCACAGAGGCGAAGACACGATGCGCTACGGTCCTTTAAAGCCGGTTGGATTGGTAGATGACCGAACCAAAACAAAATCCTATGGCGTTGTTCAACTGCGAAAGGATAATGCGGCAGGAACCTTATATAATATCGTCGGATTTCAAACGCATTTGAAATTTCCGGAGCAAAAACGTGTTTTTTCGATGATCCCCGGTCTGGAAAATGCCGAATTCATCCGTTACGGCGTTATGCACCGAAATACTTATTTGAATTCCCCGTTACTTCTGAATAACGATTATAGCGTAAAATCCGAAAAGAAATTATATTTTGCCGGGCAAATGACCGGAGTGGAAGGTTATGTTGAATCCGCCTCGTCCGGTTTAATTGCCGGGTTATCGATGGCTTCTAAAATTTTAGGCAAACCGATGATCCCCCTAACAAATTTCAATGCCATCGGTGCATTGGGAAACTACATCAGCTCCGGAAGCGGAGAGAATTTCCAACCGATGAATATTAATTTCGGGATCATTGAGCCCTTAAATGAACGAATAAAATTAAAATCCGAACGATACACCAAGATTTCCGAACGCAGTTTAAAAATCCTCGATCAAAATATTAATGACTCAAATTTATTTTAGGAGAAGAAGTATGAAAGTTGTTGTAGATGCCCATGGCGGAGATAACGCTCCCCTGGAAATCATCAAAGGTTGTGCTATGGCCATAGAAGAATTAAAAAATATCGAAATTCTTCTGGTGGGTCAAAAAGAAACTCTTGAAAAAATCATTGCCGAACATCATATTAATACCGCCGGGATCGAGCTTCTGGATGCGCCCGACATAATCACAATGGAGGATGATCCCACCTCTGTTTTAAAGGAAAAGAAAGAAAGCTCTATGGCAGTTGCTTTCAACGTATTAAAGAGAGGGGATGCCGATGCGTTTGTGAGCGCCGGAAACAGCGGCGCCGTTTTGGTTGGCGCTACCCTGCTGGTAAAACGCATTAAGGGGATCAAGCGTGCCGCTTTGGGTGCGGTTATGCCTTCTGTGAAGGGGCCTTATATGATGCTGGATTGCGGCGCCAACGTGGAATGTAAGCCCGAATATCTGGAGCAGTTTGCAATGATGGGCAGTATTTATATGAAATCCTGCTTAAATATCAAAGAGCCCCGTGTTGCGCTATTGAATAACGGTGCAGAGGCTTGCAAGGGTACAGAATTACATCAGCAGGCGTACCGGTTGATGAAGGAAAATAAATCCATTCATTTCCTGGGTAATATTGAAGGGCGGGATGTTCCCTTAGGCGGAAGCGACGTTGTTGTTGCAGACGGCTTTTCCGGAAATATTGCATTGAAAATTTCGGAAGGATGGGGCAAAATGTTCGCCACCACGCTAAAGGGAATGTTTACCGAAACCGTTTTATCCAAGATCGGCGCTCTCTTTTTGATGCGGCAAATCGAATCCTTCCGAAAACTGATGGATTATAAAGAATACGGCGGTGCTCCCCTTCTGGGAATTCAAAAACCGGTTATTAAAGCCCACGGCTCCTCCGATGCAAAAGCCATTAAAAACGCCATTCGTCAGGCTCAAACTTTTGCAGAAAGCAATATGATCCAGGAGATTGAAAAAAACCTTGCCGGTGAATAATTTTCTTGACATTTTTTGATAAAATCGCTACTATATTATCAGAAATCTCTTTATGAAAGGAACTACGATTATGTTTGAAAAAGTAAAAGAAATCATTATGGAACAATTATCCATCAGCGATCCCGATATGGTTACTCTTGAAACTACCTTAGAAGATCTGGGCGCCGATTCTTTGGATATGGTTGAAGTCATTATGGCTCTGGAAGATGAGTTTGATATTCAGATCAGAGATGAAGATCTGGAATCTTTAAAATGTGTTGCCGATCTGGTCGACTATATCAATAAATAAGAATGACTGATATCAAAAGCCTTCAACGCAATATGAACTATATCTTCAGAAACGAAGATCTTTTGGTTCATGCTCTGGCTCATTCAAGCTACGCCAACGAACATCGAAACGAAATCCCCGGTTCTAATGAACGCCTGGAATTTTTGGGGGATTCCGTTTTGGGGTTGATTACCGCAGAATATCTGTTTTCTCAATTTCAGCATCTCCCGGAGGGGCAGTTAACCAAAATGCGTGCCCTTTTAGTATGCGAGAATTCTCTTTTTCAATTTGCCAAAGAAATCCAATTGGGAGAATATCTGCTTTTGGGGCACGGAGAGGAGCGTTCCGGGAGCCGGAATCGCCCGTCGATCGTTTCAGATGCGTTCGAAGCCGTTTTGGCGGCGGTATATTTGGATGGCGGATTAGAGGCGGCAAAAAAATACGTTTTGCCCTTTCTTCAGAAAGGTGCTTCCGAAATTCAAAAGCATATCGGCAACTTTGATTATAAAACTGCTTTGCAGGAAATTGCTCAGCAAAACCCCGGCGAGCTGATCCAATATAAGTTGGTCAATACCACCGGACCGGATCACGCAAAAACCTTTGAGGTTCATTGCTTCTTAAACAGCAACCTCCTGGGCAAAGGGATTGGAAAGAGCAAAAAGGAAGCCGAGCAATCAGCCGCAAAAGAGGCTTTAAAGTTAATGGGTCAGGATCAATAAATAATATATAAAAGACAGCATAGTCTGCAATGGCTATGCTGTCTTTTTTTCCATTATTGTGACGAATGTGTCACGATCATTGTTTTATCTTTTATTTTATGCTACAATAGATAAAAGGAAGTGAGATTATGACAAAGATCCTTTTGGTGGA
>CAZIQE010000183.1:0-1776 GCA_964541385.1 uncultured Eubacteriales bacterium
TTTTTTGGCGGATAAGGTGCAGGAACTGCAATTGCCGAGCGTTATGGTGATTGAATCCGGCGACCGATCCATTGCCGAAACCCTGATTTCAAGCACCGAAACCAAGGATCAGAAAATTCTGGTTCTGGATTCCATCCAATCGGTTACAAAAAAACGGATGGAAGCGGGCGAAACTTATCTTTCCATTATGGAAAAGAACCGCTCCGTTCTATACGAAGCGTTGCATTGAGGAAAAAAAGATGGCACAAATAACCTGTAAAAACCTTTCCCTGGGATACGAGGGGAAAACCATATTAACCGATCTGAATTTTGAAGTGAATCAGGGAGATTATCTCTGCATCGTCGGCGAAAACGGCTCCGGAAAAAGCACCCTGATCAAAACCGTTTTAAATTTAAAAAAGCCCGTCGCCGGCACCCTTACCTTCGGTGATCATCTACACCAAAACCACATCGGCTACCTGCCTCAGCAAACCGCTCTGCAGCGGGATTTCCCTGCCTCTGTGCGGGAGATCGTTCGCTCCGGCTGCCTGAACCGGAGCGGGATCCGCCCCTTCTATACCGCCGCCGAAAAGACCTTGGCGGACGAGAATATGGAAAAAATGGGCATTATTCATCTGGCGAAGCATTGCTATCGGGAGCTTTCCGGCGGTCAACAGCAACGGGTTTTGCTGGCACGTGCCCTTTGCGCCGCCCGTGATCTTTTGCTTCTGGATGAGCCGGTTGCGGGCTTGGATCCCAAGATGACGGCGGAAACGTATCAACTGATCGATGATCTGAATAAAAAGGAAGGGATCACCGTGATGATGGTTTCCCACGATATTGCGGCGGCTCTGAACTATGCCAGCCACATTTTGCATATCCGCAAAGGCACCGGCATTTTTATGACCAAAGAGGATTATCTGAAAACCAAGATGGGAGGGAGCGGGAATGAGTTTGATTTTTGAGAAAATTTCCGCATACTTTTCCTTTGAATTTGTGCGGTATGCGATGATCGTTGGCGTGCTCATCGCCCTTTGCTCCTCGCTTTTGGGGGTAACGCTCGTATTAAAACGGTTCTCCTTCATCGGCGACGGACTTTCCCACATCGCCTTCGGCGCCCTTTCCATCGCAACGGTTTTAAAGCTGACCAATCAAATGCTGCTGGTTCTGCCCGTTACCGTTCTGGTGGCTGTTTTGTTGCTTCGCAACGGGCAGAACGCTAAAATCAAGGGGGATGCGGCAATTGCGATGCTCAGCGTGGGAGCGTTGGCCATCGGGTATCTGATCCTCAACGTCTTTTCCGGCTCCGTTAATCTCTCCGGCGACGTTTGCAGCACCCTTTTCGGCTCCACCTCCATTCTGACCCTCTCTGAAACCGACGTTTGGCTTTGCGCTTTGATGTCGGCGTTGGTGATCCTTCTCTTTTTGCTCTTTTATCGGCAGATTTTTGCCGTTACCTTCGATGAAAGCTTCGCCGCCGCTACCGGCGTGAAGACCGGGTTTTATAATCTTTTGATCGCCGTGATCACCGCCATCGTTATTGTTGTGGCGATGAATTTGGTGGGCTCTCTGCTGATTTCCGCATTGGTGATCTTCCCCGCCCTTTCGGCGATGCAGGTCTTTAAAAATTTCAAAACCGTGATCCTCGCATCGGCTCTGATCTCGGTTACTGCGGCGGCTTTGGGCATTCTGATTTCCTTCTTCGGGGCGCCGGTGGGTGCCACGATCGTGGCGGTTGATATTCTCTTTTTCCTTGGTTTTTATCTGATTGGAAAATCTTAAAAAGGGGAACCTTTT
>CAZIQE010000184.1:0-2201 GCA_964541385.1 uncultured Eubacteriales bacterium
AATGCCGTTTGCCGTCACCACCATTTCGCTGATCCTTTCAGGCTCCTGCAGCATATTGTAGACAATCGAACCCATAATCATCAATATAAGCGCTGTCAGTATTGCGATCACAGCGCTCTCCGCTTTCCGTGAACAATTCACGCTGATAAAGGCAAATATTGCCGATAGGGCGATCGAAGAGAGGATACCGGCAAGGATATAGAGCAACACTTCCGCAAGCGGCATCGTCCAAACGCCCAACAAGGGGATACCCAAAAGCCCGCCGATAAAGCAGGCAAGCGTAAGAGTGGCCGATGCCGCCGCACTTGTTACCGCCGAGGCAAGGTAGACGCTTGTTCGTGTACTGCCGATGATCAGCTTGTTGCGTATGGCTCCGTCGCTGTACTCGGTTCCGAAAAACAGGCTGATAATAATTGCCGAAAGGATTCCGAGCATGGGCACCAGCTCAAAAAAATGCTCGTCCAATGCGGCGTTCGCCATTTCCTCCACCGCCTGTGTCTGCCTGTAAAAATTCAAAATATTGAATACGGCGATCAAAAACACGGCGAATATACAGAGCCGGAAAACTCTGTTCTTTGCAAGGCGGGAAAAATTGGCTCTCAATAATTTAAGCATTCTCGCCACCTCCCACCAAGCTGATATAGTAACTTTCCAAACTCTCGTCCCGCTTTTGCATGGAAATGATCTCACAGCCTTTTTTGGCAAGTGCCATCGTGAGTTCGGTGACATTGACTTTTGCAAAAACGTCTGCCGTATGGTCGGAAATGATGTTGTATTCAATTTTCATTCCGTCTAAAACAAGGGCGAGTACTTTTACATTGGAAACCTCCATACGAACGCATTTCCGGCAGACTGTTTCCAATTCTTCCCGGCTGATTTCCTTCACCATTCGTCCTTGGTCAATAAAGCCGTAGTGCGTGGCAAGCCGGGAGAGTTCATCAAGAATATGGCTGGAAATTAAAACCGTGATCTGGCGTTCCCGGTTCAGTTTTAAGATCAGTTCCCGCATTTCGATAATGCCTTGCGGATCCAGGCCGTTCACCGGCTCGTCTAATACCAGAAAATCGGGATCGCCGGCAAGGGCAATGGCAATGCCCAATCTCTGGCGCATCCCCAGAGAAAAGTTTTTCGCCTTCTTTTTCCCGGTATTTTCAAGCCCCACCAATTTCAAAATATCGGTAAGCCCGTCAAAAGACGGAAGCCCGAGAATGCGGTACTGCTGTTTTAAGTTATCCACCGCCGTCATATCCGAATAGATCGACGGCGTTTCCACAACCGCCCCCATCCGTCTGCGGGATTTCACGATACTCCGATCGGTATTTTTCCTGCCATACAGCGTGTAACTGCCGGTCGTGGGCTCCTGCAAACCGCAGATCAACCGGATCAGCGTTGTTTTGCCGGCACCGTTTTTTCCAACGAAGCCATAGATCGCTCCTTTCGGAACGTTCATGGAAAGTCCGTTTAACGCTTTGAAATCTCGGTATTTTTTGCTCAAAGCGTTGGTTTTAAGAACGTAATCCATAAAATCAACCTCCTTTATGTGATGCCGACATTCTACTTCAAAAAAGTTGAGAAAACGGTTAAGAAAACAGTTGAGAAACGGTTGAGATTTATGCTCCTTTCATTTTAAAGCCGATCCCCCATACCGCCTCGATATACTCTTTGTCCGTTCCGTTGCGGAGTTTTGCCCGCAAATGGCTGATATGGGTTTTCAGCGAATTTTCCGTGCAATCGGGCGTATCTTCGGCGATTTTGTCCAATAACCTTGATTTGGTGATGATCTGCGTGGGGTTTTGCATCAGCAGTTTGAGAATGGCATATTCCGTTCTGGTCAGCTTAATTTCGTTTGCTCCGATGGTAACAACGTGCGTATCCGTATGTAGCGTGATATCGTCAAAGGTTAGGGTAGGGGCGGTATGGTTCGCTGCAGAATTGCGCATTTGCACGGCAATTCTGGCTAAAAGTTCTTTTGTATTGAAGGGCTTCGTTACATAGTCGGCGGCGCCGCCGAGCAGCAAATCCACCTTATGATCAATATCCACCTTTGCGCTCAATATCATAACGGGTATTCCTTTTATTTGCGGCAGAACCTCTTCGCCGTTTAATCCCGGCAGCATCAGATCAAGCAAAATAAGATCCGGCTTGGACTGCGATAAAACAAGCAGAGCCTCTGTTCCGGAATAAGCCCGGGAAACACGGTA
>CAZIQE010000185.1:0-2409 GCA_964541385.1 uncultured Eubacteriales bacterium
AAAAGGTTCCCCTCTTCCTATTATATTTCGTTTTCCGTCAGAATCGAAATTCCGTTTTCTTCCAGCAAGGCGGCGGTAACGCCGTTTCCGGGAATCAGTTTCCTTTGGAAGGCTCCGTCGTAAATTTCGCCGTAGCCGCAGGAGGGGCTTTTGGCTTTTAAGACCGCCCTTTTGCAATGAAAAAGGCGGCAAAGTGCCAAGGCTCCTTCGGCGCCTTTTCGGTATTCGGCGGTCACGTCAACGCCTTCGGCGTTGATCACCCGATCCCCCCGGATCTCCGCCGGCGGGCGGGGTGTTGGCAATCCGCCCATACATTCCGGGCAATAGGGAATCAAATGGAATTCTTGCGCTAACTCCAATGCCTTGGGATGGGGCTTAGATTGGCTGTCGTAGCGGCAGGGCAGCCCCAAAAGGCACGCACTGATTAAAAGATGCTCCATTATTTTTCAACGCTGTTTTTTACCACCAGATCGATGGCATAATCCAAAACCACCTGATCCTTGGCGGAATCCTTGCCGATTGCTTTAATATAGGCGTCCGCATCGGCATAGCCGTTTTGGGCAGCATAAGTGACGGCAGATTTTTGAATCTCTTCCTCGGTGGGGGCATAGCCCTCCTTGTCGGCGATGGCATAAGCCACCAATTGTGCGGTTACGATCCGAGAGGCGTAAGTATCCGCATTGGAATCGAAATCGCTTTTCTTAATATTATTGGCAGAAAGGAATTCATCCAGCGTATCATAAGCGTTTTGCTTGGCAAGATCGGTAAAATGATCCACAAATTCCTGCCGGGTCAACTTCACCAGCTTTTTGGGCAGCTCGGAAACCTTTGCATTTTGAACGGCGTTGGACCAAAGGGTGCTCTTCTTTTCGGTCTCGGCATCGTTTTTACAGGTTTCCTCCAGCTCGCTCCGCAGATTGGCGATATATTCGGCGGCGGTGGAAACCTCCTTATCCAGCTCGTTGGCGATGGCGTCCGTCAGCTCGCTGTAGGTGGTGCGGCTTTCGATATAATTCAAGGTCACGTCAAAAACAACCGGCTGACCTGCCAGCTCGGCGTTGTCGTAGTTTTTCGGGAAGGTCAGGTTCAAAGAGCGGCTTTCGCCCACCTTCATCCCCACCATTCCTTCCTCAAAGCCGGCGATAAAGCTGTTGCTGCCGATCTCCAGAGAATAACCGCCGGCGGTGCCGCCCTGAAAAGCAACGCCGTCTTTTTTGCCAACAAAGTCAATGTTGGCTTTATCTCCGATCTGCAAGGTGCCTTCGGTGATCTTCTCGTTGGAAACGGTGGAATAGCCGGCCTCCTTCAGCTTGGAATTTAATGCTGTGGTCAGCTGATAATCGTTCACCGCCTGAACGGTGCCGGAATAGGGCAGACCCTTATATTCGCCTAAGGTGACCAGTTTGGCAACGTCGGCGTCTGCAAAGGTGGCGGGGCCGCCGCAGGCGGTAAGCAGTAAAGCAAGCGATAAAACAAAAGCGATCAAAGCAATTTTTTTCATTATTTTTTTACTCCTTTTCGGGTTCTAATACTTCCTTCATTTTGGCTCGAACGAGATCGGGCAGGGCTTTTTGCTCCTGCCGCACAAGTCCTTTCGTGGGGATCGCCGGCAGGATCGTCACCTTGACCGTAGTGGGCGTAATGCGGTTCCCGCTCCCCTCAAAAATCTTGGCTGCCCCTTCGATGCAAACCGGCAGGATCGGCGCCTCCGCTTTCGTTGCCATCATAAAGGCGCCGCCCTTAAAATCCAGCATCTGTTCGGTCTTGCTGCGGGTTCCCTCCGGGGCGATGGAAACGCTGTCCCCCGCCTTCAAGGCGGCAACCGCATCCATAATGCATTGCATTCCCGCCCGGGGCGAGGAGCGGTCAATAAAGAGGCAGCTGCCAACCTTCATCCAATGGCTCAAAAGCGGAACCTTTTCCAGTTCCTTTTTCGCCACCACTCTTTTCGTGGAGGGAATATGGGCAATAATGATAAAGGCATCGAAATAGCTCTGATGATTAAAAACCGTGAGCGTGGCTTCCTCCGGAACGTTCTCCAACCCGCAAACCTCCACCTTGGTGCCGGCGACCCATAGCATCCGCCGGGCAAAGTTTTTGATTTTCGGGCGAATATAGGCATCCAGCGCCTCCGGTCGGTGTTTTTTGAGATAATTGGCACGCATCAAAAGGGGCAGAGCCCCAACCAGATAGCCAACCATATAAAAAAATAAGATCACAGTTCGAAGCATCAGCCGCACTCCTTTTTTTGGTAAATTATATTATATCATTAAAAATCAATTCCGTCTATAGGGTATTTTTTTGTTTACAAAAAAGATATAATATAACGGTATATTTTTCTTTTTCTAAATAGAAAACTCTGCACTTTTCGGGATTTTTTTGTGAAATCTAACAGTTTCGGGGAAAGAT